>JAAYCF010000059.1 GCA_012744415.1 Thermotogaceae bacterium | reverse complement strand
GCCGCCTCTTTCTAACGGCGGCATGGTGATGCCTCAGAGGGAGTGGAACGATGAAACGGTTGCTGATCACGTGGGTGTTGTTGGTGTCGTTATCGGTCTTGTTCTTCGGATTTGCTCCTGTTGTTCGATCTGTATTTGGTGAAACCGGAGGTGCGGTCATCCACGCTTATACTTTGGAAAATGCAAATGGACTGTTGGTGCGTTTGTTGGATTACGGCGCAACGATCCAGTCGATCCTGGTTCCGGACAAAAAAGGCCAAGTAGCGGACGTCATCCTCGGATATTCGGACTTGGAAGGGTACGTCGAAGGCGGGAGTTACTTCGGATCGACTATCGGCCGCTATTCGGGCAGACTTGGCAAAGGTCAGTTCGAGATCGACGGGAGGGTCTATACGCTTCCGATAAATGACGGCCCAAACACGCTTCACGGGGGTTTTAACGGTTTCCATAAACGCCTATGGAATGCAAATGTAGAAACTGTGGGGTCCTTCCCGTCCGTACGCATGACCTATTCCAGTCCAAACGGCGAGGAGGGATTTCCCGGAACCCTGGTAGTAACCGTTCGTTTTACGTTGACTGACGATAACGAACTGATCATGGATTACGAAGCATTCACTGACCGCCCGACCGTATTGAATCTGACGAACCACGCTTACTTCAACCTTCGCGGAGAAGGAAATAGCGATATCTTGTCACACATTCTTCACGTTTCTTCCGATTTTTTCGCCGAGACGGATGAAATGCTCATTCCGACCGGAAGCTTTTGCCCGGTGGAAGGAACTGTTTTGGACTTTCGAACTCCTCTTCCGGTTGGGGCGCGCTTGGATGTGTCCGATAGACTATTAGCCCGCGCGAAGGGATACGACCACAGTTTTTTGTTTATGCGGTCTTTAGCGAACGAATTGGTTCTGAGCGCGCGGCTGTACGAACCCGATAGCGGACGCGCTCTGGAAGTTTGGACGACGGAACCCGATCTTCACGTCTATACAGGCAACTTTCTCGAAGGGGTTGCGGGAAAACACGGGAGCGTTTACGGGCCCTACACCGGTATCTGTTTGGAAACGCAGCATTTTCCGGATTCACCAAACCGCCCCGAGTTCCCGTCTACCCGATTAAACCCTGGAGATCGATTCCAGTCGCGAACAATCTACCGGTTCATGATCCTTCCTTAGACCGTTTCGCAAAGGAAAAGAGGGTATAATACTTTTAAAGGCTCATAAAGGAGGTTGCACATGCAGCATCTGCCTATTTCAAAAGCGGTCGAAGAGCTCTACCTTTCTCTCTCAAAAGGAAACGTCATTCTTACAACGCGCGACGCTTCCGGCAAAGCGAACGGGATGACCGTAGCCTGGGGATTCTTCGGGTGTTTGTGGAACGAACCGTATTTTTTAGCTACCGTGCGTCCGTACCGTTTCACCTGGAAGGGGATACGAGACAGCCGGCGCTTCACCGTCAACGTTTTGTCCGATACCTACGCTGAAGCGTTGAAATACTTCGGCACTGTATCCGGAAGATCTGAAGACAAGTTCGCCAAAGGCCTTCTCCAACTTGACGAGACCTTAAACGACTATTGCGCGCCAATTCGAGAGGCTCACCTGATCTTAGATTGCGCCGTCGTGACCGCTAACAACTTACAGCCTTTTTTCATTCCTGAAGAGGCGATCCAGAAGTTTTACCAAAACGATAACGGATATCATACGATCTTCTACGGCCGTATCGATCGATTGCTGCACCGCTAAGGAATCCAAGGCGGCTGGCAATGGCTCAGGAATTGACTCCCGAAGAGAAGGAAGAGATCGTCCGGCGGATTAACGAATGGTCGGATGGCGACCGTCCTTTTCGAGATAAAACACTATCGGATTTTTTAGATTTTTACCCGAAAATGATACAAACGTTCAAGGAATATCGCGAAACGGGAGATCTCCAGGGGATGATCCGCGCCGCCCACTCTCTGAAATCGACCTTAAGCTTTTTGGGTGCCACCTCCGTATTTCTATCGGCAAAGGAAACAGAAGAAACGCTAATCGCAAATGATCCCCGCTATCACGTTTCGTTCGAAGCATTAACCGCGCAGTTGAATCTACTGGGCTCGTATCTACGCTCAATAATCGAGGAGAACTAATGGATCGCACGCTCGAAACACTCTTGGTCGAAGACAGCCTCATCGATGAAAAAATCATCACGAAAATGCTCTCTTCTTCGAAAGACCCTATCGTCAACGTTTCGGTTTGCCAAACTCTTCAAACGGCTTTCCTGTATCTTTCGGAACATCCGATCGATCTCGTCTTTTTGGATCTATCGCTCCCGGATAGCTACGGCATCGATACCTACATCAATCTGAAACATCATTTTCCGGATATCCCCGTGATCATCCTGACGGGCATGGAAAACGAAAATGCTTCGATCAAAGCCATCCAGCACGGCGCCCAGGATTATCTCATCAAAAAAGAGATCACCTCCTCCCTTCTGGTCCGTTCGATGAGATACGCGATCGAGCGTTTTCGGCTGATGCAGGAAATGAAGCGGCTCTCTTTGAAAGACGATTTGACCGGATTGCTCAATCGGCGGGGGTTTCAAATTCTGGGAGATCAACTGATTAAAACCGCGCAACGGACTCGAAAACAGCTATTCGTGGCATTTTCTGATTTGGATGGGTTAAAAGCGATTAATGACGAATACGGCCACGATGATGGTGATCGGGCTTTAGTTTTGATGGGACAGGTTTTACGTAAGGTTCTTCGGGATTCCGATTTGGTCGCGCGTTGGGGAGGCGATGAGTTCGTCGCGATGGGCCTCTTCGAGGATACCGATACGCCGCTCGGCCTTTCCGAAAGGATACGGCAATCCTTCGACGCATTAAATGCCACCCTCGATTTGCCTTTTCGTTTGGATTTCAGCACCGGGTTCGCCGTCTCTCAAGCCGATCAATTTGTAGATCTCGAAAAAATGATTGAAGTTGCCGACTCCCGAATGTATGTGGAAAAACAATCAAAGAGAAAGCAACGGTAAAACGTTCACGCTTATTCTTTAGCAGACGGGTTTCTTTTACGAAGTTGAGGAAGGCAAAAACCCGCGCAATGATTCCGAAGGCATGCCGTGCCGTGTGATATAATCTAACTTACATGTTGCAAAAAAAGGAGGAGAAGTATGCGAAAAATTTTGTTTGTGGTTTGCTTACTCGTCGCGTTCGTGGCCTTCGCTACCGAGTTTAAGGTCGTCGATCCGATGTTTACGCCCGAATCAAAACCCAACATGGGGGGAACCTTGACGCTCCGGTTGGCGGGTTCACCTCAGTCCTGGCTGTTCTATGGCTCTCTTGATAACAATGCCTATACCGTCTGTTACAATCTTTTCGATCCCTTAATCGAAGCCAATCCTGTCACCAATGAACTGGGACCGGGACTCGCCAAATCTTGGGAAGTCTCTGATGACGGTTTGGAAGTCACCTTTCATCTGAGAGATGTCAAATGGTCCGACGGGGTCCCGCTTACCGCCGATGACGTCATCTTCACCTTCGAGAATTTTGTTATGAATAAGTATGCCCGAGGGAACAGCATCGATCGATTTACGTTAAAAGGTGAAACGATTCGATGGGTTAAAGTCGATGATAAAACCCTGGTCGCCAAGTTGCCTTATCCATATGGCGCTTTCTTCTTTGTCACTTCTCACGTTCTGATTTATCCGAAGCACGTCGTCGCGCCTCTGATCAACCTTTCCGATCCTGATTCGGTGAACAAAGCTTTAACAACCGACACGCCCGTCAACAAGATCGTCGGTACCGGCGCCTTCGTTCTTAGCCAATATGTGGTGGATCAAAAAGTCGTCTTGAAAAAGAACCCCTCCGGATGGAAAAAAGACCAATATGGCAACCAACTGCCGTACGTGGACGAACTGGTCTATCTCATCGTCAAGGATGCGGAGGTTAATGTCGCGAAGTTCCTGGCCGGGGAAATTGACTATATGACACTGAACGCCCGAGACTACTCGAACTTCAAGATCAAAGAGCGGGAAGGCGCGCCTATTAAGGTGTTCAAAGCCCTTCCGACCGGAAATACCCCCAGTCCGGTTCATATCGCTATCAACTTCGACAACAAAGATCCGGAGTTGAAAGCTTTGTTTAGAAACGATGCCTTCCGTTTCGCCCTGGAATATGCGCTTGACAGAGACCGCATCATCGATCAGGTCTTCAATACGCTTGCCACCTACGGCGATTCCGTCTACCCGACCAACGCGATGTGGTACTCCAAGTACGTCGATAAACTCCGCCGACCCTATGACCTGGAAAAAGCGGAAGCGATCCTGGATGAACTGGGATTAGTGGATAAGAACAAAGACGGCTGGAGAGAGTTTCCGAGCGGAAAAGTCCTGGAATTCACGATCATTATGAACAACGCCTCCAAAAGCGAGCAGGATATCGCTCTCATCTATCAGGAGGACCTCAAGACCCTCGGTGTCAAACTCAACACCCAGCCTCTGGACTCTTCCATCCGCAGCCAAAAAGCTACCGGCGGAGACTTTGATCTCTGTATCTGGGCTTTTGGAACCCAACCTGACCCGCAACTCAGAAAAGCCATCTGGCAACCGGGTGGTTCTCTGTATTACTGGCATCTGTCCTTGTTCAACAAAGATAATCCGGATGCTCCCTTTATGGAAGATATGACCTCGTGGGAAACCGTTCTTTGGTACGTCTGGGAAAAAGCCGCCCTCGAAATGGACCTCGCGAGACGGCAACACCTCTATTATATCTACCAGGATATCTACGCGGAAATGCTGCCCGTTATCTTCGTCGTTCGAGAAATGGATGTCCGGGCCGGTAGCAACAAACTCGGCAATATGTATCAAACGGAAGCGGGTTCCTTCGTATTCACGAATTACTCCGTCTTTAAAAAATAACCGAAACGCGTCACTGAAGTCAAGAAGGGGGTGTTTGACACCCCCTTTTTATAAACGGGAGGTATGAATGATTAGTTTTATCATTCGCCGCATTCTCATTATGATTCCGATGATGATCGTCATCTCCATGATCTGTTTTTTTATCATCGAGCTCCAACCCGGAGACTATGTCAGCACACTCCTCGAAAACCCACGGAT
>JAAYCF010000058.1 GCA_012744415.1 Thermotogaceae bacterium | reverse complement strand
CGCGAAATTATCGAAGACGGTATTCGCCGGAATGATATCCGTACAGAAGCCTATATTCGCGTGCAAATCACTGAAAAAACTGTCTTCGTTTGGGTCAAACCGATGCCGCTCATCTCATCCGACATCTATACGAAAGGAGTTACGGTTGGTTTCTCCCCGTTTCGTCGAAGGGTTTTAAAGCTAAGGGAACATACGATCAAGACAACGAGCGCCTTAGACATATTCCTTTCCAGGATTTACAAACCAGCCGAGTTTTATGACTATCTTCTTCTAAATGAACAAGGGTACTTGACCGAAGGAACCTTCAGCAATCTTTTTTTTGTGCGCGGAGGGAAATTATGTACCCCGGGTTTAACCTGCGGGGTATTATCGGGAATTACACGGGAACTTGTGATTCAAGTCGCCCGGAAGGAAGAGATGGCGGTCGAAGAGGGTTGGTATAACGCTTATGAGCTTTTTTCGGCTGAGGAAGCGTTCTTATCTCACACCAGCGCGAGCATCGTGCCGGTATCGCGCGTGGAAAACACTTCCTTTCAAGTGGGTCCGATCACGAAACGGCTTTCGAGTCGATTTTTCGACTATATCCGACAGTTGGATTAGCCAACTCTCTGAGCGCCTTTAATTGGAAAGAGACCGAGTCCGCTTAGAAATCAACAGAAGAATCGAATGCGCTTTCACGATGTATTCCCCCTGTACCAACGGGGCTTCCGGTTCGCTTTGGAAATCGAACGGAAACGGGAGAGAGGTATCGACGATCCGGTGCCACTCTTTTCCCGCCATCGGGGGAAGCTCGAAGGATAGATCAGAAGAGTAGGCGTTTGCGGCGACGTAGATGTCGTTATCTCTGGCTTGGAAGGTATCCAGGTCCTCTCCGCTGATCACGAAAGCCAAAGTATGGGAGATATCAGACCAATCGGGTTTGAAAGGTTTGGTGCCGTGCCAGGTGATGTCCCGCACGCCTAATCCGATACGTTTTCCAGTGAAAAAGTGTTCTCTGCGCAAGCATTCATGACGTTTTCTAAAATAGATCATTTTGGAGTAGAATTCCCATATTTCCCGATGCTTATCTTTTAAAGACCAATCAACCCAAGTCGTCGAGTCATCGTGGCAGTAGGCGTTGTTGTTGCCTTTTTGGGTTCGTCCGATCTCATCGCCCATGAGGACCATCGGGATTCCTTGAGAAACGTTGAGCAATACGATAAAGTTTTTTATCTGTTGTGTTCGCATTCTTAAGATGGCCGGGTCTTCCGTCTCCCCTTCCACCCCGTAGTTATGGCTGAAGTTTTCGTTTGTCCCGTCTTGGTCGTTTTCTCCGTTGAGACGGTTATGTTTTTGTGTATAGCTGACTAAATCCATCAGTGTGAATCCGTCGTGCGCGGTGACGAAATTAATGCTGTCGAAAGGCTTTCTTCCGGACTTGTTGTAAAGATCCGAGGAACCGGCCAACCGCGTCGCCAACTCGGGAACCATCCCGTTGTCGCCTCGGACAAAACGCCGTACCACATCCCTGAATTTCCCGTTCCATTCCGCCCACCCTTTCGGAAAATCTCCAACGAAATAACCGCCAGCAGCATCCCACCCTTCGGCGATAAGTTTCGTCCCCGCGAGGACGGGGTCTTCGGCGATATCTTTCAGCAACGAAACGTCTCCGATCCAACGTCCATCTGGGGCTCGCCCTAAGATGGCTGCCAGGTCGAAACGGAAACCGTCGACATGCATTTGGGTGACCCAATATCGCAAGCTGTCTATGATGAGTTGCTTCACGGCCGGGTGGTTGCAGTTAAAAGTATTCCCGCAACCGGAGTAGTTTTCGTAATAGCGCTTATCTGACGCGGTGAGCAGGTAATAGATTTCATTGTCGATTCCTCGGAAGGACAGGGTGGGTCCTTCGTGGTTGCCTTCACCGGTATGGTTGAAAACAACATCTAAAATGATCTCGATTCCGGCTTTGTGCATGTTCTTAACGAAGTTTTTGAAGCACACGACTTGTTCGCCGATTCCGATCCCCGGTGTATAGCTGGCCTCTACTGCGAAAAAAGCAAGCGGGTCGTAACCCCAAATATTTTTCAACCGTTCGCCCGTTTTCGGGTTCACGTGAATGTTTGCGGTTGGGTTGAACTCAAAGACCGGCATCAGTTCTATCGAGGTTACGCCCAGTTGATGAAGGTGGTCTATTTTTCTCAGAATACCGTCGAAGGTACCGGCAATGGAAATCGGGTCTTCGGAATCGCCGGTGGCGCTTCTGACTTCCGTAAGATCCCTACAAGATTTCGTAAATAATCGAACGTGCATTTCGTAGATGATCGTGTCTTTCATCGGGTATCGAAGGGGTTTATCATCTTCCCAATCGAAAGCGTTATCGGCGACGACGATGCTTTTTACGTGGCTTCTCGCCGAATCGATTTCGGAGAAAGACAGGTCCTTCATCGGCGCGTTCTTATCGTATCCGTAAGAGTATTCATGATCCCAGGAATACTCCCCAGAATTGGCTTTGGCGTAGGGATCCGTGAGCAGTTTATTCGGATTGAACCGGTGTCCGATTTCGGGTAAATAAGGTCCGAAGACGCGATATCCGTAGAACGAGCCAGGATCGGCTCCTTCAATGTAAACATGCCATACATCGCCCGTTTTGTTGTGCTTCGAGTGAAGCGAGTAAGAGAAAGCCGGCGTCTCATCGTAAAAGTTGTCGAAAAGCTCGAGAATAACGTTCACTGCGTTTTTGGAGAACAACGAAAAATTCACGCCCTTGTCGTCCGGTGTGGCTCCGAAAGGCAAAGGTTTCCCATGAAAGGCTTTATACGGCATCAGAATTTATTCTCTTTGCCTTGCAACAGGCGGACAATATTCTTCCGGTGCTGAAAAAAGGAGAAAAGGCAAAGAAACAAATACAAGGCAAAGTAATACCAGTTTTGCGTGATGGGAAAAACGAAAATGACCGCTAAGGTCAAAGAGGTTAGCGAAGCCAAAGACATGATTCGGGTACTGAGCGCGATAGACAAGGCGGTCATCAGGAATAAAGCGCCAGTAAGCCAATGCAAAGCGAAAAAGGTCCCCATGGTACACGCGACGCCCTTGCCACCCTTGAACTTCAAGAAAATCGAGAAATCGTGGCCGATTATGCCGGCGATTGCAGCGAGGCAGAGATAGAGCTCTTTTTGTGCGTAGTCTTTGAGAACAGTTTGCATAATCATCAGCGGAATATAGACTTTCAGCGCATCTAAAATCATACACAGGATGCCGAGCTTTACGCCGAGATTTCGGATAACGTTGGTGGCTCCAACATTACCCGAACCGATCCGTCGCATATCGACCCCTTTTAGTTTCTTGGGGATGATATAGCTAAATGGAACCGATCCCGAAAGATACAACAGGAAGATAAACAGTACGCCGATCACGATTCCCTCCGGGGAACAAATTTTAAGAACAAAGGAGAGCCTGCGAGCGGGTCTAAAAACTTACGGAATTGTTTCTTAACCGCTGTTTTAAAACTTGCGGGTATGATTTGAGGGTCGTTGACGTAGATGGAAATAATGGGCGGTTTATTCGCTACTTGTGTCGCATACAGCATATTCAAGGATTTGCCTTTTCCTGTTGGAGCGGGCAAGATGAGTTTGATCCGCTCTAAGGTTCGGTTGATTTCTCCTGTTGTGAACGTTTTCGTGTAGGAGGCGTAGGATTGGTTGATCGCATCGAAAAGGATATCCAAATTTCGCTTCTCTTTCGCGGAGATAAAGACAACAGGGCTATAATAGAGGAAATAAAGGCTTTGTAAGGTCGTTTCGACCACTTCCTGCTGCCTTTCAGGACTTAATGGGGCCATCGCGTCTATTTTGTTCAGTACGATGACGCTGGCTTTCCCTTTCTTTTCGAGCATGCCCGCTATTCTTTGGTCCTGTTCAGAGACAGGTTCGCGCGCGTCCATCACTAACAGAACGACATCCGCGGCTTCCATCGCCTGGTCGGCCCGCGAGATGCTGAAACTTTCCAAAGATTTGTAGTCCACTTTGGTTCTCTTCCGGATTCCTGCGGAATCAATGATAAGATAGGATTGATTCTCGTGAACGAACCATTCGTCGATTGGGTCTCTTGTGGTCCCCGCTATGTCGGTGACTAAAGCCCGCTCCTTTCCGCACAGCGCGTTCAGTAGCATCGATTTTCCGACGTTCGGTTTCCCCGTAATCGTTACCTTGATGGTTTCCTCCGCCGCGCCGATACCCTCTTCGGCCAGCGTCTGGTAGGATTGCGCCGCTTGATCCATTTTTTCCGCGATTTCATCGACCAATCCCGCTGTTCCTATTTTATGCTCGGCCGAAATGGCGATCGGTTCACCAAATCCCAAAGCGAATAATTCCGGGTAAACGTCGTCATACCGTTTGCTGCTTTCGGTTTTATTTGCGATAAACAAAAGCGGTTTTCCGAGTACCCGAAGCCGATCGGCGATCTCGAAATCTTCCGAAGTCGGTGGACTCTGACCGTTAACGACGAATAAAATAAGATCCGCTTCATTTAACGATTTCACGGTCCTATCCTTCATCATAGACTCAATGACGCCATCCGGTTTTTGGAAAATACCGCAAGTATCAACCAAACGAAAAACCCGGTCTTCATCGATCCAGATATCACCGTAGACGGCATCTCGAGTCACACCGGGTTGATCGTCCACAATGGCTTTCCGTTGCTTGATGAGTTTGTTGAATAGCGTCGATTTTCCTACATTTGGTTTTCCAACGATGAAAACCTTGTACAAAGACTATTCCTGATCCTTTTGCTTGACTTTCTCTTCCAAAGTCATTCCGCTGTCCTGGCTATGCATATACTCTCTCAACTCCGCCCGTTCTTGGTCGATCGCCTTCTGTTTCACGGAGATGACCATGTTTCTCCGCTCTTTTTCGGGTTCATAGACTGTTCTCACGACGACGGCTTCCAATTGATCGCCTACTTGTAAAACGTCCGAAGGTTTTTCGATCCGTTCGGATGAAATCTGGCTGACAGGTAAGAAGGCTTCGATATGGTAGGTGTCTAGGAGGACGATTGCGCCGGTATTGGTTATTTTAACGACCTTTCCGGTAATCTGGCTTCCTTTTTTCAACTCCCGAACGGCGATCTCCCAGGGATCTTTGTTAACTTTTCGCACACTCAATTTAATCCGCTGTTGTTCCAGGTTGATTTCTAAAATCCTCACGGGTATAACTTGGTTGACGGTAAAGGTCTCTTCGATGTTTTCGAGGAAATTCCAGGAGATTTCAGTGATATGCACGAAACCCGAGACGCCTTCTTCCAGTTCGGCGATCAATCCATTCGGAAGGATTTTTACGATCTTGGCCTCATAAACTTGATTGACAACGTAATTCTCGACGATATTCTCCCACGGGTTTCCCTTCACTCTTTTCAAGCTGAGATTGAGTTTGCGTTTCTCACGGTTGGCGGATAACACTTCCACTTCCACCTCTTGCCCTTCTTCGACAATGCTCCGAAGGTCGATGCGTCGTTTCGTCCAAAAGATCTCTGAAGAATGGACCAAGCCCTCGATGCCTTCTTCGAAACGCACGACGAAACCAAAGGGCAGGATTTTCGTGACCTTTCCGGTTGCCATTTCCCCGGCCGGGTATTTTTCTTCGATATTATTCCATGGATCGTTCTGAAGGGCTTTCAAGCTTAATGTGATTTTTTCTCTCTTAGGAGAGATTTTCAATACTTTCGTTTCTATCCGTTTGCCGACTTCCATGAATTGACGGATGTCCACGTCCTTTTCATAAGAGATCTCCGATTTCGGAATCAACCCCACGACCGGTCCAATGTCGATGAAAGCGCCGAAATCAGTAATACTCTCTACCTTACCGGTGACGAGACTCCCTTCCACCGTTTGGTTGAAGAATTCCTCTATTTCGGCTTCGAATAGTTTTCGTCTCGATATCACGATATTCGGAACCCCTCTTCGTCGGGGCTTATAATCAAGAATCTCGAAATCCAGCTCTTTTCCCATGTTGTCCGATTCGCGTTTGAACATAGCTTGGCCTGCGGGTAGAAAAGCATCGAGAACGCCAAAGATACGAACGGTGTACCCGCCCCGGTTCTTACCGTGAACAATGCCTTTGATGGTTGCTTGTGTTTTAAAGGCTTCGGAAACGGTCTCCAACGCTTTTCGGTAGGAACGTTTCTTCTCGGAAAGGACGATGTTGCCTTCTTCTTCATTTTGGTACGTGATGACGCAGTCGATCTTATCGCCTGGCTGGTAGCGATCAATGGGATAGACCAGCTCTTCGAGAGGAACGACTCCTTCGCTTTTGGCGCCGACTTCCACGATGATTTCGGTCGGATGTATTTCCAACACCGTCACCTGGAGGGGTAAACCCCTTTTCGGTTCCCCGATAAAGTGTTCGTTACCGAAGTCTTCCAGGGCTTCTTCCATGGTTTGAAATTCTTTACTCTCGTTACCTTCGACCATCTTAGTCAACCTCCTAATATTTAGAGAAATAACGCTTCTATTGCCTTAATATCCTGTAAAGGGGTGGACGTGCCCCCGCCGATAAGGATCGAATCGGTATCGGAAATCGACGGTAAACAAGTTTTTGCCTCTTCGACACTTTCTACCCAAAACACTTTTTGACAGCGCTCTTTTGCGAGAAGGACCAACTTTTCCGTATTGGCGCTGTGTTTTCCTCCGACGACGAACACGACTGAGAATAAAGGCGCCCGTTCTTTAATCTCCTCTTCTCTCAAAATCGTCACATCGCAAATGGAGAAATGCATCTGGAAAAGTTGTCTCGGTTTCAATCGTTCGATCAACATCTTGGCGCTTTGTTTGTACGCGCCCACGGATTTTGTGGATTGAGCGATAAGCGCTATCTTTTCGGCAGCCAAGACCTGGTTAGATACCTCGGAAAGCTCTTCGAGATTCCGAAAAACAATGACGTCATTCAGCAGGCCTTGTATCGCTTCTACCTCGGGATGCGTGGGGTCTCCAAAAAGAATAAAACGAAATCCTTGTTTTTCCGCGCGGCAAAACCGGTTGAAATTCCGCCTCAAAATCGGACAAGTCCCGTTAATGATCTGGTTTCGACTTTTCACAAGCGCCTCTTCTGCGACCGGAGATATTCCATGCGCTTGTACCAAGACGGTTTGATCGACCGGGAAAGCATCTCCCGCGATTCTCTTGAGCCCCAAAGAGGTCAGTCGCTGCATCACGCCGGTATTATGGACGATGTCTCCGGTAACGTAAAGCGCTCGGCCCGGCCGTTCTAATAAAAACCCTTCCGCCAGACGGATCGCTCTTTCAACGCCGCTGCAAAACCCGGAAAAAACGCAAACAGCCACTCTCTGAGTCTGTTTTTCCAAATCTACGCGCGTTCTATTCATCGATTTATCTTTTCCTGTATGATTGTTGTCACTTTTTCTACCACTTGGTCGAAGGAAAGATCAGTAGTATCTATGAGGATTGCGTCCGGAGCGGGTTTAAGGGGTGAAATCTCTCTCGATATATCTCTGTGATCTCTTTCCTTGATCTCCTTAAGCATCTCTTCGAATGAAGCGGAATACCCTTGTTGTTTCATCTCTTCTTGCCTTCTGCGCGCGCGCTCTTCTATCGATGCGGTGATGAAGAGCTTCAAATCAGCATTGGGCAATACGACTGTACCAATATCCCGCCCATCCATAATGACATTTTGATTTTGGGATAATTCCCGAACCACTTTCGTGACGAATACTCTGACTTGGCGAATCATGGACACCTTCGAAGCGATTTGGCTGTTTTCGCTCGTCCGTATCTCTTCACCCACTAGATGGCCGTTCAAGACGATGCCAATTGGCGAAATCTCGAAGTGAATCGATTCCAACGCTTTTTGGCATTGTCCATCGTTCAAAAAGTCGACCCCAAGATGATTCAGGTAATAGGCTACTGCCCTGTAAAAAGCGCCACTATCCAGATGAAACAGACCGAAAATTTTCGCGATAGTCTTCGCGACGCTCGATTTTCCCGAACCGGAGGGACCGTCTATCGCGATCGAAAAATGTGCTGTCAATAAGATCCTCCGACTTTTTTATTTCCTAAAGCAGACTCCTCTAGCGTGTCATACACTTCAAAAATCTTATCCAAACGGGTCATCTCAAAGATGCGTTTGATGTTTTGTCTCAACCCGATCAGTTTTAAAGCTTTTTTTCCATTTCTCGTTTCTCTTAAGATCGACACCAGCGTTCCCAAACCCGCGCTATCGATGTAAGGAACATCGGAGAGATCCAGTGTGATGTCGCTCATTTCTCCATTGATAAAGGGTTCCATCTCCTCCTTGAGTTTCGGGGAGTGATAAGCGTCGATATCACCGCTGATGCATATGATAACCCTTTTCTCTTCCGTTTTGGATTGGATTTTTAGATCGTTCATTTTCTATCACCCTCACCGAGCATCTTTAATGAGCTTCAGGGATAACTTCTCCAATTGTTCGTTTTCTACATCAGAAGGGGCCGCCGTCATCTGGCAAATGCCGCTGGTCGTTTTCGGGAATGGGATCACGTCTCGGATATACTCCTCTCCGGCGATAATCGCAACCAGACGATCCAAACCCATGGCACATCCGGCATGAGGGGGAACACCATATTGGAAGGCATCTAATAAAAAGCCGAATTTGCTCTTCTGAGAGGATTCGTCTATTCCCAACAAGGAAAAAACGGTTTTTTGAACTTCTCTGGAATGAATCCGAACGCTTCCCCCTCCGATCTCCCAACCGTTCAGTACGACGTCGTAAGCGTGCGCATGAATTTTCGTGGCGTCGGAGTTTTTGTGGGTTTCCAGCTCGGTTAGATCGGGCATCGTAAAGGGATGATGCTCTGCTACATACCGTTGCTCTTCCTCACTGTAGGAGAACATCGGGAAGTTGACTACCCACAAGAAACAAAATTGATCTTTGGGTATCAAGGATTCCCGCTTAGCAATCTCGCTTCTGAGAACACCCAAAGCGACATTAACGGTTTTTTTCTCCCCTGAGACCATGAAGAGAAGATCGTTTTCTTCAAGAGCGAAAGCTTTAATGAGGTTTTCCGCTTCGGATGGGGAAAGATGCTTATCAAAGTTCGTTTTTAACAGCAAGGCACTACCGGTTTCAGGATTCTTCGCCGTCTTTGCGTGAAGGAGGCCTTTTGCGCCGGCTTTTTTAACGAGGGTTTCCATCTCTTCGATCATTTTCCGACTGTAACGCGGCGCTGCCCCGGGTACTCTGAATCCTTTAAGGACTCCCCCGTTTTGGATCGCGTTGCGTACGGGTTCGAATGCGCTATCTTTGCAAATATCCGTTACATCAGTGAAGGTAAGCCCATAGCGTAAATCCGGTTTATCCGTACCGTACAAATCCATCGCCGCTTCGTATTCCATTACCGTGAACGGGGTCGGGATCGTTATCCCTAAGACATTTTTAAAGACGGTTTTTAATATCCCTTCCGTGACTCTCATAATATCCTGTTGCTCGACAAAAGACATTTCATAATCTATCTGCGTAAATTCCGGTTGCCGGTCCGCCCTGAAATCCTCATCGCGGAAACATCTCGCGATCTGGTAGTAACGATCGAATCCGGAAACCATCAACAACTGTTTGAATAGCTGCGGGGATTGCGGAAGCGCGTAAAACTTTCCGGGTTTCAACCGCGAAGGGACCAAAAAATCTCTGGCGCCTTCCGGAGTGCTTTTTGTCAGTATCGGCGTCTCTATCTCCAGGAACGAGTGCTCGTTAAAATACGCTCTTACGGCTTGAACGACCTGATGTCTCAACTGGATATTCTTCTGCATCCGCTGCCTTCGAAGATCGAGGTATCGGTAAGTTAACCGCAGTTCTTCATTGACGTCGGATTCGATATGAATATAAAACGGCGGTGTAAGCGCTTTCGAAAGGACTTCGAATTTCTCGGCTATGATTTCCACGGCTCCGCCCGTGTCTTCCTTAATGGCCGTATCCGGTCTTCTGGTTACGCGCCCGCAGACTGCCACAACATCTTCCCCGCGCAATGAAGCGGCGCAGGAAAAGAGCGCGTCGTCGTCCGGCCGAAAAAGCACCTGGATCTTCCCGTATCGGTCTCTGACGGTCACGAAAAGAACGCCGCCAAGATTCCGGACACGATCAACCCACCCGTTAATTGTTACAATTTGGTGATCTAAATCCGCGGTAATTTCCCCGCAGGTATGGGTCCTTTTTAACAAAAAGCGCCCCCTTTTCCGATAATTTCTGGATTATATCATAAGATTGCGGGATTTGATGATGGCTATCGCGCGTTTGACCGCTTCAACGATTTTTACATATCCCGTACATCGGCAGAGATTTCCTTCCAACGCTTTTTTTATCGCCTCGTCATCCGGATTGCAATTGCTGTCCAATAAGGACTTGACTGAAAGTATCATACCGGGTGTACAAAACCCGCATTGAACGGCTCCTGTCTCTAAGAAGGCTTGTTGTATCGGGTGGAGTTTGCCCTCCTCGCCCAGGCTTTCCAAAGTCAAAACCCTCCTGCCGGAGAGGTCGCTCGCGAACAACAGGCAAGAACAAACGGCCTTTCCGTCCAGAAGAATGGTGCACGCGCCGCATTCGCCTTCTCCGCAACCCTCTTTAACGCTTTTCAATCCCAGATCTTCATGCAAAAAATCCAGAGCCCTCCGGTTTTCGGCAACGGAGGTCGTGACTTCTTTTCCGTTGAGAAAAAAATGCAGCTCCAAACAGGTCACTCCCACTATTGATGCGCGGCGCAGAAAGTCTGGTAAGCGCCTTCGTCCATCAACCCTTCGAATTCAGAAGCGTCGGTGATCGTCAACCGGACGATCCATCCGTCTGCTTCTGCAGATTGATTGATGATTTCTGGATTATCGTTCAAGGTTTCGTTGATCTCTTTCACCGTTCCAGTAAGCGGGCAGAAAACTTCGGCAGCCGCTTTCACCGACTCCAAAGAGCAAAGTATTTCGCCTTTTTTCAACGATTTTCCTACACTTGGCAAATCGGCGTATACGACGTCTCCCAAAAGCTCCTGGGCATGCTGTGAAATCCCTATCGTCGCTTCCATTCCCTGCAAAAGAACCCATTCATGTGTTTTCGTGTATTTTTTCATAAGGCTTTTTTTGTCCTCCTGTAAGGTTTTATCTTCGATCTTACGATTTCTTTTTGGTCTTGACACTACCCCTGTAAAAGGGGGTTTTGATCGCTTTGGCTTTGATGGTCTTCCCGGGTCTGATTTCAACATCTACGATATCTCCGTTCTTGACCGTTGAGGGAACGTATCCCAAAAAAACGATCTTATCGATAGAAGGAGATTTGTTGCCGGTTGTAACGACCCCCGCTTCTTTATCGCCTATCCATATTTTAGAACCATGTCGGGGGATTCCGCCTTTTTCAACAGCTTCGAAGCCTTTTAATTTTCTGCCGGAGGATTGCTCCATCTTTCTCAAAACCGCTTCTTTCCCAAAGAAGTTTTTGTCGAAGTCGATGATCCACTTTAATCCGGCTTCGACGGGAGAGGTGGTGGCGTCGATTTCATTTCCGTAAAGCATGTAGCACGCCTCAAAACGCAGCAGGTCTCTGGCTCCCAACGCAGCAGGTTTCGCCCCTAATTCGATCAATTTCCGCCAAAGGGGTAAGGCGGCGTCCGGGTTGACATAAAACTCGAATCCATCTTCGCCCGTATAACCGGTACGTGAAATGATGCCTTCGATCCCGTTGACACGACCGACGACGAAATGATAGAAATCAATCTCGCATAAAACGACGCTCGCGTAAGGTTGAACAAGCTTTTCAGCATCGGGTCCTTGAATGGCAATTTGAGCGAATTCCGCGGAGGCGTTTTCTACCGCCACGTCGAACCCTTCCGCTCGAGCCTTGACCCAAGCGACATCTTTATCTATGTTAGAGGCGTTAATGACCAATAAGACTCGTTTTTCCTCTTTTTTGTACAGCAGCAGATCGTCGACGATTCCTCCCTCATTATTGCAAAAGCAGGAATAGCAAACTTCCCCAAACTTCATCTTGGTTACATTCGTCGGAATCAGATACTCGCAAAATTCTAAGGTTTGGGGTCCGGATATCCAAATCTCTCCCATATGACTGACATCAAACAAACCGCACGTCTTTCGAACGTGTTCATGCTCCTTTAAGATCCCATCGGGATACTGAATCGGCATCAACCAACCGGCGAAATCAACGATTTTTCCGCCTAATCGGACGTGTTCTTCGTAGAGTGGAGTTTTTTTCAACTCCTTTGAATCAGACATACATCATTCCTCCTCTTTTTTTTCTGTATCCTCTTCGCGTGTTTGCGTTTCGACTTCTTCCCGATCTTCTTCTTGAAATTCTTCGGGGTAGGTCATGTTGGTTTCTATAAGCGCTTTCGCGGCTTCCAAATAGGATCCGGGCACGAGTATCTCCATCGGAACCAAGCCACCCTGTCCGAATATGATCGGTTCCCCGTAGGGGACGGCAATTCCTTTTAACAACGAGGGGATATTCTCCGAATCCAAGGAAGATTTGATGATTTGCGCGGTTATCTCATCGGGAGCGGTCGTAACGGCGTACCATTTTTCAGATGAAGCTTCAATTAAGCGTTCGTTGCTTCGCATAAGCTCGAAGGCATTCTCGAAATCTTCTTCGGAGACGAAGATCTCAACGGGGGACAGTTTCCTTTCTTCGAAGCGGATGCCTTTATCGCTGAGGAGATCCATCAGGACGTGAGCTTGCTCTTTGTACTTGAATAATTTAAGAAGTTTCATCATAACACCTCCCTATGTCAAATTATACCATAACGCGAATTGCTTTAAACGCAAACGAGCCCCGATTCCGTCTATGGTATAATTAAAAGCGAATATGAAATGAGGTGACCCTTATGTTTTACGATAGGTTTTCAAATAAAGCATCGGAATTGTTTCTTTTATCGCAAAAAGAAGCCGAAAGTCTTGGGCATGCGGAGATTGATCCGGAGCACTTTTTGTTGGCATTGCTTAAAGATCCGACGCACGAGATCAGTATCCTTCTAAGGAACCAATTCGACATCGACTATGTTCGTGTCCGAAACGAAATCATCAATATGGTCGGAACGGGTTTCGGCCAGCGCCCCTCCCCGCAGCCCTCCCTAAAGTTCAGGAAAATACTGGAAAAGGCTTATGAGGACGCTCGTTTACTGAATATACAGCACATCGAAATCGAACACATCGTACTGGCCATTCTTCAGGACCGTCAAAATTTGGCTTACAAAGTCTTCAACCAAATGAGCGTCGAACCGGATCTGTTGGTGAAAGAATTCCAGGAACGGTTGGATGCGAATTTTGTCGACGAAAAACAGACCAAATCAGTAAAGAACGACTATATTCTGAAGCAGCTCGAAGAGTTCGGCGTCAACCTCAATGAACAGGCATTGAAAGGAAAATTGGATCCGGTGTTATGCCGGGATAAAGAGATCGAAAGGATTATGCAGGTATTAGCGCGCCGCAAGAAAAACAATCCCGTGCTTATTGGCGAGCCGGGGGTCGGAAAGACGGCGATCGTGGAAGGTTTAACCCAAAAGATCGTCAAACAGCAGGTACCAGAAAATTTGAAAAATCGGATCGTGTTTTCCTTGGATATCGCCTCGCTGATCGCAGGAACGAAGTATCGAGGGGAGTTCGAAAAACGATTGAAGAAGCTCTTGCTTTTCTTGGTGCAGGAACCGAACATCATCGTTTTCATCGATGAGATCCACACTATCGTTGGCGCCGGAGCGGCAGAAGGGGCAGTCGATGCGGCGAATATCCTAAAACCGGCTCTATCAAGAGGGGAATTCCGTTGCATCGGAGCGACGACGCCAGACGAGTACCGCAAATATATCGAAACCGACGGAGGACTGGAGCGGCGATTCCAGAAGCTTTATATACAAGAACCGACAATGGATGAGACCCTCGAAATCCTAAAAGGGTTGAAATCCCGATACGAAAAGCATCACAACGTCCAGTACACGGACGAAGCGCTACAGGAGTCGGTTCGGTTGTCCCGAACCTACATTTCCGATCATTTTTTGCCGGATATGGCGATCGACGTCATCGATGAAGCCGGCGCGCGCAAACGCTTGAAAACCCTGATGATTCCGGAGACACTCAGGGCGAAAGAGGAGAAGATCGAAGAGATCAAACGTCAAAGGAACCAGGCGACTCTCGAAAAGAATTTCCTTTTCATGAAAAAACTTATGATGGATGAACGCGAATTGGTCTTGGAGTACAACCGGGAGCTGCAGCAATGGAAAGCCGGAACGGAGTCCGCCATTGAAGTTGTGGACCACGAAGATGTCGCCCTCATCGTATCGAATTGGACGGGAATCCCGCTGACAAAGCTGGAAGAGGACGAAGTCACGAAGTTGCTTACCGTTGAGGCGACACTGCATAAGCGGGTGGTCGGTCAAAACGAAGCGATTGAAGCAATATCAAAAGCGATCCGACGGACGCGCAGCGGTTTGAAAGATCCCAAAAGGCCGAGCGGCTCCTTTCTGTTCTTGGGACCGACGGGCGTGGGGAAGACAGAACTGGCGAAAACGTTATCTGAAGCCTTGTTCGGAAACGAGAAAAACCTTGTGCGGTTCGATATGTCCGAATACATGGAACGATTTGCCCTGTCACGTCTCATCGGGGCGCCTCCAGGTTACATCGGTTACGACGAAGGAGGCTCTTTGACAGAGATTATTCGACGCCGGCCTTATTCGGTCATTTTGTTCGATGAGATAGAAAAAGCCCATCCCGACGTATACAATATTTTGTTACAGATCATGGACGAGGGGCGTTTAACGGATTCTCGGGGCAGGCATGTCGATTTCCGGAACACGATTTTGATCATGACAAGCAATATCGGCGGGGAGATTATCAATCGCTCGAAAAACACCGTCGGGTTCGGGATCGCAGAAAGCGAGGAAGAGGCCTATCAAGAGATGAAAAGAACGGTGATAGACGAAGTGAAGAAGGTTTTCAGACCGGAATTTCTCAATCGTTTGGATGAGATCATCGTTTTCCACCAACTCACGAAGGATCATATCTTCCAGGTAGTCGATATTTTGATCTCCCAATTGGAAGAGCGGCTGTCGTCGAAAAATATCTCCTTCGAGCTCAAACAAAACGTAAGAGAGTTTTTGGTAGAAAAAGGATTCGATAAACAATTGGGTGCCAGACCTTTAAAGAGGGCAATACAAAAGTATATAGAGGACCCTTTGTCGGAAGAACTGTTACAGAAACACATCGATCCG
Source organism: Thermotogaceae bacterium (assembly GCA_012744415.1). Lineage (GTDB taxonomy): Bacteria > Thermotogota > Thermotogae > MWEM01 > MWEM01 > MWEM01. Next base: position 2,194 of record JAAYCF010000058.1, on the reverse strand, counting down.
GGGAGTACCGTCATCCTCTTTATGAATGCGAAAGGGGAAATCGCTTTCAAGAAAAAGAAAGATAAAGAAAACCAAAAACCTGAGCTGATTTCGTCTTCGTCTCATCTTTCTTAAGGTGATGACTCTTTGAAAGAAAAGACGATTTTCGTTTGTGACATTTGCGGATACGATAACCTAAAATGGTTTGGGCAATGCCCCCAATGCAAGAATTGGAATACGGCGAAAGAAGTTCGGCAGATGAAACGCGTGAAGTCGGCTTCAGACAATCAAAGAGACGACGATACCTTCGAAGCGCTGTTCGCAAAACGGGAAGAACCCCTCATACGGTTTATGACGCGATTCGATTCCTTCAACCGTGTCTTGGGGGGTGGAATCGTTCCCGGGAGCGTTTCTCTTATAGGGGGAGATCCCGGTGTCGGGAAATCGACGCTCTTGACGCAGATTGCTGACCGGGATATTACAGTGTTTTACTGGAGCGGGGAGGAATCGGCTGAACAAATCCTGTTGAGGGCACAGAGAACGAACGACGGCTCTCTCGATCGTCTGTTTGTTTACAACACCAACCGTTTGGAATTGGCCTTAGAAAAGTTATCAGAAGAGATGACAGGTTCTTCGACGAAGATTCCTAGCGGTTCGCATCCGCTCCTCATCGTAGACTCGATCCAAACGATGCGATCGGATGAGGTGGACGCTTTACCCGGTGGCGTCGTGCAGATACGCGAATGCACGGCCGCTTTGGTTGCCTACGCCAAACAGCACCGCCTACCGGTTTTCATTGTCGCGCATATTACGAAATACGGACAGATTGCGGGCCCAAAGCTTATCGAGCACCTCGTGGACATCGTTCTCTATTTTGATGGGGATGCCGATCGCGATTTGCGTGTCCTGCGATCGATCAAGAATCGTTTTGGTCCCACCAATGAGATCGGCGTTTTTGAGATGGGAGAGAAGGGTCTTCAGGAGATATCGGATCCTTCCGAGCGTTTTTACGACGCCAGCGCGAACGATTCTGGAAATGCGATATCCGTTGTTTTAGAAGGGAATACACCCTTTGTTGTGGAAGTTCAAGCCCTCGCGGTTTCCACTCATTTCAGCTCTCCGCGGCGGTTGAGCAAGGGCGTCGATCAGGAACGGTTGAATCTCATGGCGGCCGTTTTAAGCAAACGGCTGAACTTGCCCATCGAGAATCACGATCTGTATCTCAATCTCCTGGGTGGTTTGAAATGTAATGATCCCGGTATTGAATTTCCGATCGCGGTCGCGATTTATTCCTCTTTTTTTGACAAAACAATCCCGCCTAAAACGGCATTTTTCGGGGAAGTCGGATTAGACGGAAAGATACGGGGTGTCTCTTTTTCCGAAAAGCGGATAACGGAACTGGCCAGGTTGGGATTCAGACGGATTTACCTACCGAAAAGCAAGGCAAATGCGGGCGTTATAAAAAAATACGGCGATGTGAGTTTTATCGAATGCACCTATCTAAAAGAAGCGCTTACGCAAATCTTCGACGGGAGGTCCTAAATGGTTACGACGCGTTGGAAAGGAAATATGAGTTTTGTAGCGGAAACAGCCGACGGAAAGATTGTTCCAATGGATGTACCGGGTACGGAAGGGGCAACTGGGGCAAGCCCAAAGATACTCCTAATCGTGGGTTTAACGGGCTGCACGGGAATGGACACGGTTTCGATTCTGGAAAAAATGAAAGTAACGAACTTCGGATTACGTATTGAAGCCGATTATCATGCAACAGATGAACATCCGAAAATATACGATCGCATCCATCTGAGGTATTTTTTTCATTTTGAGGAAGAACCGCCAAAAGATAAGGTGAATAAAGCGGTCGAGCTTTCACAGACGAAGTATTGTGGCGTTTCAGCCATGCTTAGAAAAGCGGCCGAGATCACTTACGAGATCCTTTACGAATAGCTCGCCGATCGCGTAGGGGTGTCTGCATAACCCGGTCGCGCTTTCTACGGATCTTTTTCCTCTTCCGGCGAATCGGTGGTCGACGGTTCTTTTTCGGGTTTCATCCAATAAGATTGGCCATAACGTTTTTCGTATTCAGGGCCAAAGGTATCGATGGGTTCCCGTTTGCGTAGGAAGATAATGAACAAGAAAAAGATTAGAAAAAGCGGAATCCCTGCCGCCAAGAGATTAAAAAAGACAGAGAGCCAGACGGTGAAGATCTTCCCCT
>JAAYCF010000057.1 GCA_012744415.1 Thermotogaceae bacterium | reverse complement strand
ATCCAGATCATAAAACTCGCAGTGGGGATCGGAGTATTGTTCGCGCTTAAAACCTTTGTGAAAGCGTTGCTTCCGGAATCGGCGATCAGCGACCTGTTCCGGTACTTCCTGATGGGTCTCTGGATCACCGTGATCGGACCGTATCTCTTCGTCAGGTTTATCAAAACGCCTCCTTCTACGGCTTCCTCGACATAAGAACTCTTGATTTCTATCGTACGAAGACATGGTATAGCGAATAAAGCGCCTTCCGTCGCGGTCAAAAGAGCGTTCGGGCGATTCGAAAACCAAGATCGTTGCTGGCGCGTACAGGAGAAGCATAGTTGCGATTCGCAATCCGAGCGCTCGGCGCGGCGAGAGACCACGCGCCGCCTCGGATCGCCCGCATGTCCCCCGTTTCCGGGCCGATCGGATTCACAGCTGCCACTCCAGGGTAGTGACCGTATCGATCGTGGCACCACTCCCAAACGTTGCCGCTCAGATCATAGATCCCATACTCATTTGGGGCTTTTTCTCCGACCGGATGACTTTGCTTATCCGCATTGCCGGAGTACCATCCGACCTCCTCCAACGTGTCACTGCCTGCGTAGATCTTTTCTTCGCCTTCGATGCCGTTCCTGATATCCGAAGAACCTCCGCGAGCGGCATACTCCCATTCGGCCTCCGTTGGAAGGCGCCACCCTTCCACCTGGGAAACATCGGTCGCAACACGGCCATTTCTATCTAAAAGGGTTCCGGAATCATCGTAAGCTCGGGCGTATCCGTCCCGACTGCTCAACCAGTTGCAGTATGCGATCGCATCATACCAGGATACGTTGATAACTGGGCGGTTGCCGCGACCCCATCCCGAATCGCCGGGAAAAGGAACGCCCGTGTCGGCGCAAAATTTTCCATACGCTTCAAAGGTGAGCTCAGTAGAACTGATGAAAAAATCGTAGGCAAACACGACTCCGTGAACCGGGTTTTCATCAACCCATCCCTCCCTCTCGTTCATCGTATTCCCCATCCGAAAGGTAACCGGGACGAAGGTCGCTTCCAGCACGAGAGGTTCGACGACAAAAAAGCGATAGCGAATCTCCGTCGAAGCGAACCGATCCCCGAGGAGCCAACCGGAAAACCCATACCCTGGCATCGCCTCGGCTTCCGCGATCACCGATTTGCCGTGTTCCACCCATTGGATCTGTTCGTGAGAAAAAACCTCGTCCTCAAGCCGCACCCTGCCTGTCTCGGGAGGTGTAACCGAAACCGACACGTGATGCCGATCGACCTCCTTTGTGGAAAATCGAAAGGCCTCGCTCATCACGTGCAGCGTGTCCTGGACCACCATCTCCACTTTCCACAGGTAGGTGGTTCCGTAAGACAGACCGTAAGCGTCGATCCAATTCTCCATCCATTCCACTGGGTCAGCGTAGTCATCCCCTTCTTCGGCAATATAAACGCGGTAATAGACCAATGGCTCACAAGCGCCGCAGGAGCCGACGATTCCAGGCGTTGCGGCCCAAGTCAATACCAAGGCGTTCTCTAAGCCAGTTGCCCCGTTCCTGGGAGAAAGGAGCGCAATCGAAGGGGTTACCTCGCGATTAACGGCGCTTGCTATAACGACTGCGCACGCGAAGATAAAAAACAACAAAATTTCCCGCATTCTTCGGCCCATCGTATTCCTCCTTCTTGGTTCTACAATCAACTGCTCGAAGGGATTATAGCACTTCTCCCGTTGATTACCCCGCTCAAGACGAGAAACCGATACCGGATATTTAGCAAGCCGTCAACGGGTTCGTTAAGGAGCGCCAAGTTTCGGTTCAGCTCCTGATCGAATAGACTCGACCGGCTTCTTTGATCGCAACGTAAATCTTTGTTTCCGTAGCTCGCGTTCACGAGTCGAAAAGTCCCGGAATATTTGTGCGCCATATTGAGCCGTAATGAACCGCGATATTTTCCATGAAAATCGGAATTGGTTTTTTAGCACCGGTGTCAATGTCTAATAACCGTCTATTGTGCTATAATTCACTTGAAAACAAGTGGAATACCAAAATACATGAAAGGATGGATGAATTGTGGGCAAAAAAATGGTTACCATTGACGGGAATTACGCCGCCGCGCACGTCGCTTACGCGTATTCGGAAGTCGCCGCAATCTACCCGATCACGCCTTCTTCCACCATGGGAGAACTGATCGATCAGTGGGCCGCGGAAGGAAGAAAGAACATGTTCGGGCATATCGTGAAGGTATCCGAACTCCAATCTGAAGCCGGAGCGTCCGGCTCAGTTCACGGAGCGTTACAGGGGGGCTCTCTGACCTCAACTTACACCGCTTCGCAAGGTTTACTCCTCATGATCCCCAATATGAATAAGATTTCGGGAGAACTGCTACCCGCGGTTTTCCATGTTTCCGCGCGAACCGTGGCCACGCATGCGCTGTCTATCTTCGGAGACCATTCCGACGTGATGCACTGCCGCGCGACCGGATTCGCCTTATTGGCCTCCTCCGGCGTCCAAGAAGTCCACGACATGGCCATCGTTGCGCATCTCTCGGCTTTAGACTCCTCGGTACCCTTCCTGCACTTTTTCGATGGATTTAGGACCTCGTCGGAAATCCAAAAAGTCGAATTGAATGACTACGAAGACCTCGCCAAGCTGATCAACCGGGATCGAATACGCGCCTTCAAAGAAAAAGCGCTTCGGCCGGAACGCCCGGTGACCCGCGGTACGGCCCAGAACCCGGATATTTTCTTCCAGAGCCGGGAAGCCGCTAACCAATATTTTGACAACGTCCCGTATATCGTTGAGGAGAATATGCGGAAAGTAAGCCAGCTAACCGGGCGCAGCTACAATCTGTTCGATTATGTGGGCGCGCCCGATGCTGATCGCGTTATCATCGCGATGGGCTCCGGAACCGACATCGTCGAAGAAGCGATGCGTTACTTGATCGCCAAAGGCGAAAAGGTCGGGCTGCTGAAGGTCAGGCTGTACAGACCGTTCAGCGTTGAACACCTCCTCGCGGCAATCCCCTTGAGCGTTAAAAACATCGCCGTTTTGGACCGAACGAAAGAACCCGGTTCCGCCGGAGAACCGCTGTATGAAGATGTGAAATTTGCCTTCTACGGAAGGAAGAACGCTCCCAATATTGTCGGCGGCCGTTACGGGCTTAGCTCCAAAGACTTCACGCCCGCTCAAGCGAAAGCCGTTTTCGACAGCCTGAAAGGAGTTCAGCCGAAGGACCACTTCACCGTCGGCATCGTAGACGATGTCAATTTTACCTCTCTTCCGGTCGAAGAGATTTCTACGGAAGACCCCTCAGTCAAGCGCTGTATTTTCTGGGGATTCGGCTCTGACGGAACAGTCGGCGCAAACAAGAACTCCATCAAGATCATCGGTGACCATACGGATATGTACGCGCAAGGGTACTTCGCCTACGATTCCAAAAAATCCGGTGGCGTTACGATCTCCCATCTTCGCTTTGGACCAAAACCAATCAACAGCCCGTATCTGATACAGGAAGCCGATTTCGTCGCATGCCATCGCCCCGCTTACGTCCGTATCTATGATATGGTCCGTTACCTGAAAAAAGGCGGCACCTTCCTGATGAACTCGAGCTGGACGTTGGAAGAGATGGAACGCGAGCTCCCCAATAAAATGAAACGCTCTTTGGCCCGCAAACAAGCGAAGTTCTATAACATCGACGCTTTCAAGCTGGCGGAATCGATCGGAATGGGAGAACATATCAACACCATTATGCAAGCCTCTTTCTTCAAACTGGCGGATATCATCCCCTTCGAAGAAGCTCAGGACTATATGAAGAAAGCGATAGAGAAGACTTACGGGAGAAAAGGACAAGAGGTCTTGGATAAAAACTGGAAAGCGGTCGATGTCGGAGCCAGCGGACTGATGGAGATTAAAATTCCAGACACTTGGGCCAATCTCCCGGATGAAGAACCCGAACCTTCTTGCAAACCCGCCTTCGTGACCCAGGTCGCCGAAGTGATGAATCGGCAGGAAGGAAACGACTTGCCCGTTTCCGCTTTTACCGTTGACGGGACCTTCCCCTGCGGGACTACCCAATACGAGAAGCGCGGAATCGCGGTTAAGATTCCCCAGTGGATTTCGGATAAATGTATCCAGTGCAACCAGTGCGTGATGGTCTGCCCTCACGCCGTAATCCGCCCGATTCTGATGAAGAACGAAGAAGCGGCGGCTGCTCCGGAAACCCTGAAAACGCTCACGCCGAATAATCCGAAGATTAAAAATGACTATAAGTTTACGATGCAAATCAGCGGACTCGACTGTACCGGTTGCGGCAACTGCGCCGACGTATGTCCGAAAGACGCCCTCGAAATGGTCGATTTCGAAACCGCCATTGATCTAAACCAAAAGAATTTCGCGATCACCAGCCAAATTCCAGTAGTAAACCCGTTAGGCGACGCGATGTGGAATACGGCGATGTTCAATCAGCCGCTCTTTGAATACCACGGAGCATGCGGCGGTTGCGGAGAGACACCGTACATCCGATTGTTGACCCAGCTTTTCGGAGATCGGATGGTTATTGCCAATGCGACGGGTTGCTCTTCGATATACGGCGGAAGCGCTCCTTCCACACCGTACTGCACCAATGCGGAAGGAAAAGGGCCTGCTTGGGCAAACTCTTTGTTTGAAGACAACGCCGAGTACGGTTATGGGATCATGCTCTCCATCCGCACAACGCGCGACAAAGTGGCCCACTTGATGGAAGAAGCCATTAAAAACGGATTGGATGAAGCGACGAAGACAGTTTTCGAAACCTGGATCGCCAAACGGGAAGACGCGGAAGAGACGAAAAAAATGGATAAAGAACTTCGCTCCACGCTGGTACTGGCGCTGTCGAAAGCTTCCGGCTCAAACAAAAAGGTGCTGAGCGAGATCTACGATCTTAAAGACTACTTCGTGAAAAAATCCGTATGGATCATCGGCGGAGACGGTTGGGCTTACGATATCGGTTACGGCGGATTGGATCACGTTCTGGCCTCCGGAGAAGACATCAATGTGCTTGTACTCGATACCGAACTTTACTCCAATACGGGCGGACAAGCTTCGAAATCCACGCCCACTGCCGCGATCGCCAAATTTGCCGCCGCAGGAAAACCGGCGAAGAAAAAAGAGCTTGGATTAATGATGACCACCTACGGCTACGTCTATGTTGCGCAAATCGCGTTGGGAGCCAACATGAATCAAGCCTTCAAAGCCTTTAAAGAAGCCGAATCCTATCAAGGCCCGTCGATCATCATCGCTTATGCCCCGTGTATCAACCACGGATTGAAAGCGGGTATGGGGTTCAGCATCGAAGAGGAAAAGAAAGCGAATGCCTGCGGATATTGGCCGATCTGGAGATACGACCCCCGCTTGGAAGAAGCCGACAAAAACCCATTCCTGTTCGACGGGCCGAAAGAACTTAATGGCAAGTTCCAGGAGTTCCTCCAGGGAGAAGTGCGTTTCTCCTCACTCGCCCAAATGTTCCCCGATCGCGCGGAATGGTTGTACAAAAAAGCGGAAACCGATATGCTCTATCGCTACAACCGCTACAAGAAGATGGGCGAATAACCCTTTTCAATATGTCGAAGAAGACCGGTCGAAAGGCCGGTCTTTTTTTATTGCTCGTTTACGGCGGGAAAACGTTCGGAAATCCAAACAGTCATGTCTCGCAAATCTCTTATTTTTACGGAAATGAACTTTAGTCGGGCATGAGAACCCTTTATGCCTACCGGAACCATGCGGCTATAAAGAAATCCTATCTCATAAGAAAGCTTTGTGAGGGTTCAGCTCAAACCGTTTTCCCCGTCGGATGGCTCATTCCTTTCTGACCCAGGGGGTTAGAAACGAAGGCAAGCGCTTCGAGATACCAGACTATGCTATAATTGCCTAAGACCTGATGCTCTGGGGGGGTGGAACGATGGTCTGGAAACTGTTATTTGGGAGCGCGTGTTGTTATCTATATGGTTCGATCCCCTTTGCTTACTTGTTTACCCGCTGGTTTTCGGGGAAAAACCTTATAGAATATGGGTCGGGGAATGCGGGTGTGGCAAACGCCTTTCGGGCCGGAGGCCTTCGAGCCGGTTATTTAACGGTGGTCGCCGAGCTTTCAAAAGCCTTACTCCCGGTTTTAATTTCGGGATATTATTCGAATCGCAGCTTGACTCTCACCCTCGCCTGGGTCTTTTGTTCTCTTTTAGGAACGATATATCCGGTTTTTTTTCGCTTTCGGGGAGGGCGCGGGCGAACCGTTGCAGGATGGGCCACTCTGTTCCTCTCTCCCCTCGTGGCAGTCGCGATCGGAATACTCTGGCTGACGGTATCCTTCTTGTTTAAGAAGCCACATCTTTCCTTTCTGATCGCTACGTTCGCCTATCCGTTCATATCGTTACTCATCAGCATGAAATGGCCTTTCTTTTTCTTTGGGCTCGGAGTTTCGGCCTTGTTTCTTATCAGCAGTTCGAAATCGAAAAATGAGTTTGAACGCTATCGCGTCTTTGAACGCTTGGAGGAATGGAATTGGGGTAAAGGCCGGAACGCTTAACTATCGCATCCTTCCGCTGTCGAAGGTTCAAAGAGAAGGATTCGGCGCCAAGATCGACCATTGCGCGTTTTTATATCGGCATCGATTCCGGATCCCGGAGTCGTATATCCTATTAAAAACAGACACGGCCGATAAAAGCCCGAATCTCGAAAAATGGCTGCATTCAGACCGCTCCTATGTCTTGCGGTCTTCCGCTTCGGTAGAAGACCGTTTGGACCGTTCCTATGCCGGGCAATTCGATTCTTATCTGAACCTCTCCTCAACGAAAGAGATCGAAAAAAAATTGCGGCTGCTTTTCCAACAGCCCCTGAACCGTAGAGTCGAAGCCACGCAAGCCCAGTCACAGGATAGAGGGCCGATCGTTATGCACGCGCTTTTGCAGGAGATGATCCACCCCCGTTACTCCGGAGTCGTTTTTAGCCGAAACCCGTTGACCGGCCTCGACGAGATCATTATCGAATACACCGAAGGGCATAACGCCAGAATCCTGCAAGAGGGGCAGACACCGTTCCGCGCGATCTACAAGTGGGGGGAGTGGAAAGAAACGCCGCGCGGGTTCGATCATCATCTCGAATTCCTTACCGAGATCATCCAAGAGGTAAAAAGGGCTAAAAAAGAGTTCGGCGCGGACGTGGATATGGAATGGGCGTTCGACGGCCAGTCGCTCTATTGGTTGCAGCTCCGAGAGATCACCACGGGGAAGCGGCAGTCGATCTACTCCAATCGCATTTCCAAAGAAATGTTGCCGGGCATGATCAAACCGCTGGTTTGGTCGATCAATATCCCGGTGGTCAACCAATCATGGAAAGACCTCTTCGCGGAGCTGCTCGGACCAAACGATCTCGATATCTTCCGTTTAGCCCGATCCATCCACTATCGAGCCTATTTCAACATGGGCGTTCTCGGAGACTTGTTTGAACTTCTGGGAATGCCGCGTGAACTGCTGGAGATCCTCTTGGGGATAGAAAACACCGGAAAAGAGCGGCCGAAGTTCCGCCCCGGCTTCTCTATCGTTCGACATCTGCCGAGGTTGTTCCGATTTGTTTTAAAATCGTTGGCCGTTAAAAAACGGATTATCGCGTTTTTATCCGAGTACGACGTCATTTTCCAGAGCTTGGATCTGAAAAGCCTCTCGTCTTATTCGATGGAGCAGTTGGTCGACCAGATAGAAACGCTGAAAGTCAGGTGTACGGAAGCCTCTTACTTTAATATCGTCACGCCCCTGCTCAGCGCCTTCTATTCCAATTATCGCTTGAGTAAAGCATTAGAAACCGAAAATTTACGTCTGGAAGACATCGACTTCTCGGAGGTAGAAAGCCGGATCGCCGATATCCAACCGGCCGTTTGGCTCCAAGAGTTAAAAACCGTTTATGATGGCATCGAGAAAAAAGAGCAAGTGCGCGTGGAAGAAGACAACCTTTTTATCCCCGAAATGGATCTCCATGCCAATCGGTTTCGACGCTTGTTCCGGGAACTCATACGCAAGTTCGGCCATCTCAGCGACAGCGGCAACGATTTTTCGACGGTTTCATGGAAAGAAGATCCCGCATCTGTAATGAACCTCATCCTATCTCTTGAATCTGTTCCTGAAAAGGTTTCCAAGAAAGGACCGGATGCGTTTACATCTCACGCGACGGCGAGAAAATACAAAAAAGCTTGCGACTTTCGGGTATTGAAAGAACGGGTCAGCTTTTTATACACTTACGGTTACAGCCTTTTCCGGCCTTTGTTTCTTGAGATCGCCAACCGCATAAAAGACAAAGGATTTTTGAAGAACGAAACCGATCTGTTTTTCCTCTCCTACGAAGAGGTGAAAAGGTTTCTCGCAGAACGAAACGCCAAAGAGATCGCCACGATCATTAACAAGCGCAAAAAGGATTTTGAGGAATTACAGGATGTCAAAATGCCGGAGGTGGTCTTCGGAGATGACCTGCCAACCGTTTACCCTAAAGGAGGACCCCAAAGCATGATGAAAGGCGTGGGCGTCTCGGGCGGGTATGTGGAAGGGCCGGTCAAAGTCCTTAAAACCACAAAAGATGCCAGTAAAGTGGACAAAGGCGATATCATCGTCATTCCTTTTTCAGATATTGGATGGACACCGACGATTTTGAAGGCCGGAGGCGTCATTTCCGAAGCGGGCGGCCTTCTGTCCCACGCCGCGATCATCGCGCGGGAATATCGAATACCGGCGATCGTCTCCGTTTCCGGAGCGATGAATCTGAAAGATTCGATGCGCGTTTCCCTTAACGGTATCTCCGGGGAGGTCGCCATTCTGCAGGAGGAAACTTCCCGCGCGCGGCCCCCGGAAGTATCCGCCGCAAAACAGCGCCGCGGATGATCAGTTAATGGTTGTCAATCTTACCCAACGAATCCGCCGAGACGATCGCCGAATAAATCGTCGCCGGTGTCACGTCGAAGGGCATATGGAAGATGGTTTCTCCCGGCTGGCACGAACGTTCTGCTACCTGCATCAACTCTTCCGGATTCGGGTTATCGATTCCCAGATCCTTCAGCGTGACAGGCAACCCGACAGATCGACAAAACCCCAATACCTCTCGAATCTCCGCTATGGGGGCGTTTTCCAAGACCAGTTGGGCGAGTGTTCCAAAAGCGACCTTTTCGCCATGGTAGAGGCTGCGGCACGCTCGGATGATCGTCAATCCGTTATGGATCGAATGGGCGGCGGCTAATCCGCCACTTTCGAAACCGATGCCGCTGAGATAGGTATTTGCTTCGATGATGTTTTCCAGCGCCGGCGTCACCACATGATTTTCCACCGCAACTTTCGCCTTAAACCCGTCTTCCAGTAAAGTTCGATAACAAAGTTCGGATAAAGCGCCTGCGGCCAAGGTTTGTTTCCCCCCTGCCATCGTGCCGGCGTTGGATCGGGCGCATGCGCGCGCTTCGAAATAGGTGGCCAGCGCGTCTCCCATCCCCGCTACGATCAATCGAACCGGAGCCCGGGCGATGATATCCGTATCGACCACAACGACATCCGGATTACGGGATAGACGCAAGATCTCACTGAAAATGCCTTCTTCGGAGTAGATGATGGAAAGCGCGCTGCACGGCGCGTCGGTTGAGGCGATCGTCGGCGCTACAACGAACGGCGCGCGTTCATAGAAGGCTACGGCTTTGGCAGTGTCGATGATCTTGCCGCCGCCAATACCCACCATGACCGAGCACGTTTCTTCTCGATAAAGGGCGCGCACTCGTTCGATTTCCGCTCGTGAGCACTCCCCCCGGAATACGCCGAATACGAGTTTAGCCCGGCTGCCGCGAAAGCTTTCTCGGATATCTTCTTCCACCCGTTTCAATCCCTCGCTGCTTACTAAAAAGAAAAATGACTCGCCTAACCCGTCAACATGTTTTGCGATACGTTTCATCTCGCCAGACCCTTGGATATACTTTCCGGGACCGATGATCATTCTCGTCATGGAATTGGCTCCTTTCGCGTTTACTATAACAGATACCCCGCTCTCAGCCTTGGCACGGTTGCGCGTCTTACCGGGTCCCCGCTTCTCCCTCTATTATACGCTACACATGCGTGATCGCGCGCTAACAGCGTATGCTGTCTCCTTCATCGATACCTTATTCAGGAAATCAAAGCCGTTTAGGACAAAAAAAGATTATTTTATAAATAACTTTCTTTTTTTATTACTTTTTATCGTGGTATAATCATCGCTATCCGTCGATCACCGAAACGGGGGCCGTTTTTCGTTACCATAATTGAACGAAAACGTGAACCCGAAGTAGCCGATTTTCTGATTCATTGAGTCGGGGCGGGAAATCGGCGGAAGACGACAAGGCTTGAAAAAGGGGTAGAGTGAAGATGGGACAAAAAAGTCGTGATCTGACAACCGGGGGTATCTATAAAAACCTGTTCACCATGGCGTTGCCGACTGCCCTTGGTTTTTTGGGGCAAACTCTCTACGATTTGGTGGATATGATCTGGCTCGGGCGAATATCAAGTTTTGCGGTTGCGGGGGTAACGGTGTTCGCGACCGTTTTTTGGTCGGTCGAAGTCCTCAATGAAATCATCGGGATGAGCTCCGTTTCAATGATCTCGCAAAGCTACGGCGCGAAAAACTTTGATCGAACTGACCGTGTGATCGAACAGGCGCTTACATTCAAAGCGCTGGTCGCCCTGATCGCCCTTGTTTTCCTGGTGTTGTTCCTGAAACCGCTCCTCAATTTTCTTTCCCAAGACCCGTTGGTGGTTCGGGACGCGCTGGACTACGGTTACATCCGGATTTTCTTCCTGCCGATCATGTTCTCTTCCTACACGGTCAACACGGCGCTGCGGTGTATCGGGGACGCGAAAAGCCCGATGCTGATTATGCTGTTCGCTTCTCTGCTCAACGTGGTGCTTGATCCGATCTTTATTTTCGACAAAGTACCCGGTACAGCCATACCTGGTTTGAATCTCGGCGTCTTCGGCGCGGCGCTGGCGACGGTCATCTCGACATCGATCGCTTTTGTCATCGGCTTCTGGTTGTTGTTTTCGGGAAAGCGGGGGATCAAACCCTCTCTCAAAGGATTGCTCAAACTGGATTGGAGCATCGACTCCAAATTGTTAACCATCGGACTTCCGACCGGGATCGAGATGTTGACGCGAAACCTTTCCTGGTTCATCTCGTTAAAAATCATCGCTTCGTTTGGGACTGCCGCCGTCGCGACGATCGGGATCGGAAACCGTTTTTCCGGACTGCTCGTGATGCCTTTGATCGGGCTTCACATCGGCGCCAATGCCATCGTCGGCCAAAACCTCGGAGCCAATCAGGTGGAGCGGGCTCGAAAAACCGTTTTGGCATCGGTGCTTGTCGGTTCGGTTTTTATGATCATCATGGTCTGCTTATCCATGCTCTTCCCTGGGGTGATTATGAGAATCTTCATCGATGATCCCGAAGTGATTGCGCTCGGAACCATGATGATCCGCATCCTGAGTCCCAGTTTTCTCTTCTTGGCCGTTTTTTTCGGGTTGGGATCCGCCTTTGGCGGGGCAGGGTATATGCTTCCGTTCACAACGTCCAGCGTCATCAGCCGCTGGGGAATACAGGTTCCCTTGCTCATTCTCTTCATCGCCGTCATGAAACTGCCGATAGAAAGCATCTGGATTGCTTTAGCCATTTCCGAAATCAGCGAATCGATCATCATGGTCTTCGCCTATCGGCAGGGCAAATGGAAGACCAAACGGGTATAAAACCCTAAAAAGAACAACCAAAAAAACGGAGGTCGCGAACTCTCCCTTTATCTGGTATGATAAAGAGAGGCGGCCACGAAAGGCCCAACGATAAAAAATACGGGAGCGCTATTCGAGGGTTACGCTTTTACCTAACAAAGAGGACGAAAAAAAATTTTCGCGCCTTTGAATCCGTCTTTTAGAGCGCCCGACTTTAGTTTAATGCCGTAAAAATAAGGGGCGCTTATAGAGGATTGTACGGTTGCTGAAAATCGACGATGAACCGAGATAAAGTGGTTTATAATGCGCCTTTTGGAACGCCCAACTTTAGTTGGGCATCGGTTTTTCCTCCGAACCGAACATGCGCGTCGGAGCATGTTCGGATAGGATTGGCGGCGTCGGTATCAATTCTTAGTGATACGCTATCGGCGACTGTTAGAACTCATGCCCGACTAAAGTCTACTACGGAAAAATAAGGAACGATTGTTTTGATACCGATGCTAGTCACGTCGTAAAAAACACGACTATACCCCGTCATAAGCGGGTTATACGGAGCGCCGACATTTATGTCGGCTTAGTTTGCCGGGTTATTTTACGAACGCAGTTATAACCCGCTTATTAGAAATGATGCTCTGTAAGGAGCCCATGAAGCGAACCTGAAGGCTCAATTGCTGGAAAAACGCAACGATAGCGCTCCGAGTTTCACGGGTTATTTGCTTCTCGTATTTTAAGGTATTCATAACGGAGGGCGATGATCGAAAAAGATGGCCGTTAATCTGTTGTGGTTCCGCAGGGATTTGCGTTTGGAAGACAATCACGCGCTCGCTTACTGCACTTCCCAACCGATCGGATTCGTGCCTTTGTTCATCTTAGATCCGGATATCCTGGATCGCCAAGGCCTATCGCAACGTCGGATCGACTTTTTGTTGCAGTCCCTGGATCGGTTAAAAGGGCTCTTTGCGGAGCAAAAAAAGATCTTCCACATCCTATACGGTAAACCGGTTTCTGTTTTCCGAGAGCTATGCCGGCAAAACACCATAGCGGCGATTTGTATGAATCGGGACTACGAACCTTATGCTTCACGGAGAGACGCGGATGTCGAAGAGATGGGAACCCAAATCGGCGTACTGGTCTTGGTTTTTAAAGATTCCGTCCTGCACGAACCGCAAGAGATCACGAAAGAAAACGGCGATCCTTATCAGGTATTCACCCCCTACTACCGTCAATGGCTGCGTTTGGAGAAAGAGCCCCCATTTTCATCCGGTTTATGGCGGTCATTAACCCCCTTTTCGATTCCTTCCGGGTTGCAACCTGATTCAAAATATCGGGTTTTTCCATCTCCCGTGAAAGAGATATCCCCGGAAAAACAGATGGATACCTTCTTCAAAGACAAAATCCAACAATACGACACCGATCGGGACATTCCTTCCATAGAAGGAACCTCTCGTCTCTCCCCTTACCTGCGGTTCGGGCTTGTTTCTGTCAGAACTTTGTATGCCAAATCTATGGATGTGGCTCGGGATCTGCCGTTGGAGCAACGGTTCCGAATCGAAAGTTTTATCCGCCAACTCGCCTGGCGGGACTTTTATGTTCAAATTATGTACCGTTTTCCTTACGTCGAAAACGGCGCCTTTCAGAAAAAGTATGACGCCATCGTATGGGAAAACAATCCCGAATGGTTCGACGCTTGGAAAAAAGGGCGAACGGGTTTTCCGCTCGTGGACGCGGGAATGCGGCAGCTCAACGCCGAAGGGTGGATGCATAACCGACTCCGAATGATCACCGCCTCTTTCCTGACCAAAGATCTGTTGATCGACTGGCGCTGGGGGGCGGAATACTTCCAAAGCCAGTTGCTCGATCACGATTTGGCCCTCAACAACGGCGGATGGCAGTGGGCGGCCTCTACCGGCACCGATGCCCAGCCGTGGTTCCGTATCTTCAATCCCTATGAGCAATCGAAAAAGTTCGACCCGGAAGGGAATTACATACGAAAATACATTCCAGAATTGAAAAACATGGATCCGGCGCTCCTGCACCAACCGCCGAAAACCGTAGGAGGAAGCAAAAACCGAAAATCGGAGCGGCTTCCGGCGGACTACCCCGACCCAATCGTCACCCACGCCGAGCGCCGCCTGTTGGCGTTGGAAACCTATAAACGGATCGGTTCATGAAGAATAGAAAAGCCGATCAGATCGGAGCGCCCTACTTCAGTTTAACACAATAAAATTGAAGAACGGTTTATAAGGGTTACTCTGTTGCGGAGAAATAACGGCGAATGCGTGTTGGCGCCTTATGGCGAGTCTTTGGGAGCGCCCCAGCGCCATTTTTTCAGTAGGTGAGACTGCAGTTGGGCTACCCTGTTTGCTGATTTTTTCAATGGACGATCCGGCAAATATTTCGCCGTTTCACGATCCAATTTTCATAGATGAACCAAGATAGAGGGAGGTCTTTATGACACATAAAACACGCCACGCATTTCTTCGATACGGACTTTGTTTTCTTCTGCTGCAAGTCCTTTTACTCGGCTCCGTTTTCTCCGGAACCGTTCCCGGCCCTTCCATCCAAGGTGTCATTGTTCGAGAAGCCTTGCGGATGATGGTCGGTGTGATGGAAATGAGGGGATCCGGAATCATCGATGCTGGCGCCGCTTCGGCTCCGACCACCAAACAATGGAAAGCGCCTTGGGGATTTACTTACACGAAATACGCCGTCAACGGCGTTCCGGTTGAGTTGTTGGTTAAAAAACGTGGAACCCCCGAACGCTTGATCCTGATCTTACATGGCGGCGCCTACGTGATCGGGCTGGTCGATCTCTATCGTGATCTTGCCGTACGCTACGCCACGATCAGTGGTGGCGCCTCGGTAGCGTTGGTGGATTATCGTATCGCGCCCGAACACACCTTTCCCGCTGCCCTGGAAGATGCCGAAACAATTTGGGACTGGCTCTTGAAACAGGGTTATCGCGAGGAAAACATCATTGTTGTCGGAGATAGCGCGGGCGGAAACCTCACCCTGGCATTGGGCCTGAAGTTGCGTGACGACGGGCGAAAGATGCCGAAAGCCATCCTCTGCATGTCGCCCTGGGCGGATATGACCGCCTCCGGTGAATCCTACCGCGCCAACCTCTACAAAGACCCGATGTTCGGCTTGTTGCCGTGGGAAGAACCAAGAAAAAACGAAAGCGGGATCAAAAACCCTTACGCCGGCGGACACCCGCTGGATGACCCGTACCTTTCCCCCGTTTACGGCGACTATCGGGGATTCCCGCCGATGCTGATACAGGTCGGCACCGAAGAGATCCTCGAAAGCGACGCGATCACCGTTTATGAAAAGGCGAAAGCGGCCGGGGTCGACGTGACGCTGACCCGGTACGAAGGCATGTTCCATGTTTTCCAGGTATTCGGGGACTTCATTCCCGAAGTTCAAGAAGCATGGGAGGAGGTCACCGACTTTTTGCGCTGGCAGTTCCGGCGATAACCGTTTCTCCAAGTTCAATGCCATAAAAAAAAGGACGCGTTTAGAGGGTTGTACGATTGCGGAAAGTATACAACAACCCGGATTATCGTGGCTTATGATGCGCTTTTTGGAGCGCCCCAGCTACGTTTTTTCAGTAGGTGATACTTCAGTTGGGAACGGTCACAAATGCAAAACTAAAAAGAATCTATCCACGAAGGCTGCGAATGGACAAGGAGTATCGCTCGAAGCGGAACGAAGAAGGGCTCGAGCCTTTTTGGAGCGCCTTTTGTTGGAGCGCCGCAGCTGCGGTTTCCAGCAGGTGAGACTTCAGTTGGGCATGGGGTTTTTTAGAAGGGCATACTTCGAGCTTTATCCGTCAACCCCAATTTTCCGTTTAGAGTGAATCATTCTCGTTCCCGTGTGGTCTCATGCCCGACAAAAAGTCGGGCGCTCCATTTAGGGCATGATTTTAATCCGAATAGAACACAAACGCCACCGTATTCGAAAGGAGAGAAGATAGCATTGAACGGCTTTCGATGGATACACACGATGGGGGTTCTTATCCTACTAATATTTTCAATAACAAACGGCTTTGCACAGTCCACGCTCGCTGAACGCCTCGATGCGCTGTGTCTGGAAGAACATACCTGGATGGGATTCTGGGGTGTTGTTCTGGTGGCGAGAGGGGAGGACATCCTGTTTGAAAAGGAATATGGATATGCCGACTGCGATCATTCGCGGCCAATCCATCCCAATTTGAAATTCCGGATCGCTTCGATCACAAAGCAGATCACCGCCGCCGCAATTTTAAAGCTTTCCGAAGAAAATAGACTGACGCTGCAAGATCCATTATCCAAATATTTACCGGCGTTTTCGAAACACCCGGAGATCACGCTCTACCAGCTCCTCACGCATACCTCCGGCATCGTGACGCTTCTCAACACTTCCTCGGAATTGAACGATCGTATCCAAACCTATCCGGGAGAGACCACGTTGGAAAAAACGCTCGCCTACCTGCACGAGCAGCCCTTGCGATTCGAACCGGGAGAAGGGTTCTATTACAGCAACGGGGGATACGCGATTCTCAGCGCGGTGATTGAAAAAGTAACCGGACAGTCTTATGCCGACTATCTGAAAAAAACCTTCTTCATTCCATTAGGAATGACCGATACCGGTTACGATCCGAATGCCTACGATGAAAGCTGGGCAATTCCGTGTCACCGCCTTTCCGTCGAACCCGACGCAGTGGAGCCGGCGCCCTGGGTCAATCGAGATATCCCGTATGGCGCCGGCGGATTATATTCTACTGCGCGGGATCTCTTGAAATGGTCAGTCGCGCTCGGTAAAGGGGAATTGCTGCAACCGGAAACCCTTCGGCTGATGGAAACACCGCAAAGCGAAGTCTATGGAAATGGTCTCGGGGTCTTTATCGAACATCCACCGTTCAACGGAATCCGGTATCGTCTGGTCTTTCACGACGGCGCCACCGCCGGTTCCTCCACCCATCTTTCCCGGTACGTGGATAAAGACCTTACGATTGTCATTCTCAGCAACCTCGACGACTACGACTTCACGATGCTCGCCTATCAACTCGCGAAAATCGTTTTTTCAGAAGAATGAACCCGTAGCCCAAGTCACTCAAGCTCCGTCATATTGCAGCAGCGTCCAATGCTGTATGCTTCTTGGGAATCGAGCAAGAATCTGGATCGGCCCCAACGGGACGGTAAGTTGCGTCTCGAACCATCCCTTGCTTGAGCGCATGGGATGCCAAGTTTTCCCGGAATTTAGATGTGCCTCTTTCGCTCCAGGCACTTTGATCCGAAAGCGTTCAACCCTACCCGCCGACAAGGTTTTGCGCAAAGGGCATTCAACTTGGACGTTGTAATCATCGAAAGTGCCATAGGTTGCGGGGAAAGATGGCGCGTTAGGGTCACAAGAAACCGCTTTGATCGAATACTTTAGAATAACGGAGGATACCCGTTCATCGCGATTGTTCGGATCGTCGTACACCCTGTCCCGGGCATAGACTTCAAGAGCATGGATGCCCGTTTGCCGAAAGGCGACCATTATCGCGTATTCGTTATCTTCTCTCTGGGAAAAAGTGTATTCGCGAAATTTATTATTGCAGGGATCGATCAAGACAGCTGACAAACACACGTTTTCAGGAGCCCAGAACCTTAGTTTTAACGCTCCGTGAGCATTCAGGTTCCCGTGAGGCGCATTGAGAAGCGTGATACCTCGTTTAAAAAAACCAGGCCAAACTTGGGGAAGATTGATAAAAGCTTTAGGAGTGACGGGATCGCGGAGCAATTGCCATTGCGGATCGTTCGGAAAATGACTATAAATAAACTGCTGTGGTGGCGGACAGAAATAGAACGGTTCATACCACTGTTGATACCGATCATCGCCGTTAATAAACCCAGCCCCCCAAGTGCAGTCGACCAACTGCCACGTGTTGGCGATGCGAGCGGCATTCCAGGCATGGTTGGATTGAT
>JAAYCF010000403.1 GCA_012744415.1 Thermotogaceae bacterium | reverse complement strand
CGCCAATAGGTTTCAAATTGCGAGTAAAGAAGCGTATTCGGATCCGTATTGATCCCGGTTAGAAGGGAAGAAACGGTATCGTAAGCGGTTTTCAGGTTTTTTTGAAGCCACTGGGTTTGAAGCGACAGCGCTTCCAGTTTGGTCAGAGGAAGCGCGCCGAACCTCTCCACGAGGTTGCGATCGATCTGTGGTAGACTCTGCTTCAGAAATTCCGCGTGAAAGCGTTCTTTATACTTCTCGACGGTATTCTGGAAAAGCTCTTCTTTGCGAATGATCCGCAGGAGCGTTTGCCGCGATCTATCGAGCGTATCGGTGGACAGCCATTCTGGCGGTAAAGCGCCCACGTCACGCAGAAGATCGAAAGCGGCCAAGGTTTTTTCCGTATCCCGAAGCGATCGGGGAAGGAAGGACAAGGTTCGGGAAAGCGGTTGGAGCATCTGATGGACCTCCATCACGCTTTGGGCGAGGGAGGAAAGGGATTTCTCAACGGTCTCGCGTATTAAAAACTGGTTATCCTGGTACTTCAAACCTCGCCAATATTGTACCGGGCTTTGTATGAGTTCGTCCCAAATTTCGGCGACTTTCTTGAAAACCGAGGGGAAGCGTTCGTGCCAGGCGCCGGGTTGATTATCGGTTCCAAGGAAATCGTATCGATCCACGAAATCGATCGTCTCTTCGGATGCAGCCAAAAAGCCGAACATCTCGTAGAGACTTTTCTCCATAGGGGGGATCGTGCGATGCAAAGAATCGGGATAAGCGTCCAACTCTTGTTTCAAAGCTTCCAATTTGTTAAAGTCAAATTCTGCCGCCTTCACGGCTGCCTTCGCGTTGTTCGGATCGGTCAAGCCTTCGTAAGACCGTTTCAATTCTTGAATGACTGTTTTCTTATTTACTTTATGGGAATGCAGTTCTAGACAAAATCGATCCAATCCGCATTCCTCCAACCGTTTTTTAACGACTTCCAACGCCGCGATCTTTTCGCTCACGAAGAGAATCTTTTGACCGCGCGCGATCCATTCTCCGATCAAATTCGAAATCGTCTGGCTTTTGCCGGTTCCCGGGGGGCCTTGAAGCACGATATTTTTGCCTTTCAGCGCGGCTTCGATTACTGCCTGCTGCGAACTGTCCGCGTCTAAGATTTGCCAGCGGTCCCTATCAGTCTCTATTTCTGCAAGTAAAGGCCCTTCCTCTTTCGAAACGCGCGGGATTTCTGGAAAGTCGGGCGCGGAGATACCGGCGAAACCCCTCACGATCGGGTGGTTCAGATAGTGTTCCTCTTCTTGCCGGAGATCATTGTAAAGGACGATTTTATGGAAAGAAAAACAACCGGGGCAGATCGTTTTTTCGATCGACCAGTTCCGTTCGGCGAAAACGCCTTCCAATCGTTCGATCGATTGTGAGATCTCGTCCCCGGTATCCATCTCGATCAAATCGGGAAACTTAAAACTGTACAAGTCGAACAATTTGGCTTCAAGTGCGGGGTTGATCAAGGCGTCGTCTTCCGAAAGCATGAACGAAAACGCGTTCTGGGCGGATTTTCTGGGCGGAAAAAGATCGACGGGAATGAGAAACAGAGGGGAACGAATCGGTTGGCCCGTTTGCGGGTCGATCCAGTTGAGCAGCCCGGCGAACAGGTAGAAAACGCGTATGCCGCGCTCCAGGAAGTCCGTTTTAGCGCGGGAATGCATCCGGCGGAGCAATAGATCCAGCGGTTTACGAAAAAAGACATTCCGATTGACCAGGTAGTTTGAGGAGCGGGAAGCAAGGGCTTGCGCGCGTCCCAGAAGGAAAGAACGGTCGGTTTTTTCCACCTCGGAAAAGGCTTCTTCCTCTTTTTCTGAAAAACTGAAAAAGAGAAGCCGCTTGCGATTCATCACATCGGACAAAACGGTTGAAAAGTCAGGGTAAGCGATTTCTAAGGAGCGTTCGGATCGTTTCCAGTAGATCAGTTGATTGTTGCGGGACCCATCGATTAACCGCCTTTTCCATTCTTCGATGCGGCGATGTGCAGCGGAAAGGTCGTTTGGTTTGTTGTCGAGTGACATCTTTACCCCCT
>JAAYCF010000402.1 GCA_012744415.1 Thermotogaceae bacterium | reverse complement strand
TTTCGGAGCCAGACGTGGCGAGATTCTTTGTCCATACGGTATGATATAGGAAACCAAGAACTGTTTTGGGAAGGCCGATTCGAGATGAGGCCCTGGTTCTTTTCTCTATCCGGTACGGTTCAAAACGTGGCTGTAAGCTGCGGGTATATCTTCAACAACCAATATCATATTGTTTTCGGTTTGACTTGCGGGGCGTTTTTTTCTCCTTCTCTCGCAGTTAAAGCTGTTTTTTAGGGGCCGTATTGGAAAGGCCTGCTAATGCATCGGAGGTTGAATGGAACGTCCAAAAGAAGTATGGATCGTCAAAGAAACGGAGAAAGAGCCTTGGATAACCATCGAAAAATCCAAACCGGGATCTTGCGATTCCTGTAGTTCGTTGTCTTTTTGCAACGTGAAAAATGTTGTGGAAACCCTGGCGAAAAATGCAAGTGGAAAAACCCTCAGACCCGGCCAGCATGTTCTCGTTGAAGTGCCGATCGTTTCGCTCACGAAAACAGCCTTTTTTCTTTACGGGATTCCGACTGTTGCCTTAGTCGCGTCGCTCCTCTTGTTCATCGAAGGGTTCGGAATGTCTCAGACCCAAGGGCTTCTCTACGCTCTATTGGTTCTAGCGGGAGTCTTCTTGGCTTTGCGTTTTTACGATAAAGCTTACGCGAAAAACGAAACCCACATAGCCCGTATCTTGGCTGTTCTTCCCGAAAGAAAAAATTCGGAAGAGGGTCGAGCCAGCGGTTGAAATTGTTCAGGGGGCTTCCCTGTTCAAGATATTTTAATTGTTTTAATTAGGGGGAAATGCGTTGAAAAAGCCGTTCTTATCGACGATGGTATTTTTTCTGTTTCTGTTGTTCTTGCCTCAGATCGGTCAAGCCGTACAAATTGGCTTTCTGGAAATCATCGGCAACTATCATGTCACCAGAGAAGAGATCGTGGCCACACTTGTAAAATGCAAGGAAGGATACTCGGTGACCTTGGCCGATATTGACAACGATATCTTTCGACTGCGGGACCTGGGGATATTTCAGGATGTCAAATACCGACTGACGAAATATATCGGGGATACGATGACCCTCACCTTCGAGGTGCTGGAATACCCGTACGTAAAAGAAGTCAAAGTTCGGGTAGAAGGCCCGGATCTGGTCGATACGAAAGATTTGAAACAGGCGATCCTGGTCGAAGGGAATCAGGTTCTGAACTATAAGAAGCTTTTCAGAACCATCTCAGCGATTAAGACTTTCTTCATGAACTCCGGCTACCATACCGTCGAAGTAACGGACAACCTTCAAAAAACGGAAGGCGGTGTGTATTTACCGGATCAAACGCTGATTCTGACGATTAAAGAATACGGTTTGTACGACGTTATTCTTAAAGGCGAGCTGGGTGATATTACCTACAGCGAAGTCAGAGAGCTGCTCGGGGTGCGCACCTTCAAAGACTATTACGAAGACTTTTGGCGTTGGCTGCGGATCAAGTCGAAGTACTATCCGTCGGTCCCGGACTATCAAATGGGGTTGTCCAAACTTTTCAGCACCGGATTGATCGGTCAGAACACAAAGTACGACTTTGAGGTTTTGGAAGAACCGTTGAAGAATGGAGAGCATGTGGTCAACCTTGTTTTAACGATCGAACTGAACCCGGTTGTCCCCAGAGATAAAGAGGTTCAAACGGTTTTATTCACTGGCAATACCCTACTGAGCGGCGAGAGGCTCCGCACTGGCTTAAGGAGCATTTACTCGCCTAAAACCATCTTGATGGATGTGCTTCGGGACGCTCAAACGATTAAGAAAACCTATGAGGAGGAAGGGTTTCCTTTTGTGATTGTGACCCCCTCTTATGACGCGCAGCGCAAAGCCATCGTCTTTTCGATCACCGAAGCCGTTGTCTCGGATATCCGGGTTGAGGGGCTGGTTAAAACACAGGAATACTTGGTCTGGAAAGAGGTCCGTCTGAAAAAGGGAGAATCGATCGAAATGAAGGATCTCAAACAGACTTACATCAACCTCAACCGGACGGGATACTTCGAATCGGTGGACATCGAACCGTTAGGTTTCTCTGCCGGAGCCACGTCCACGGTCATGGTGATACATCTCGTGGAATCCTCGAACAGCATCACCGTGAATGCAGGGGTCTCTTATGATCCGCGCAATATGGGGTCGACCTTCGCGCAGAAGATCTACGGGACGCTGTCTTTAGCCTTGGCGAATCCCTTCGGGTATGGTCAAACGATCGATTTTTCCGCCACCTTGGGGAAGTACCCGACTCTGAAATTCGGATATGAGATCGCCAGTATTTTTGGGTCTCCTTTCGACGCGGGAGTGAATTTGGCGTATCAGGATCAATACACCAGCCGCCGCGTCACCGATTTGAGTACAAGCGTTACCTACGAGGAAGAAAAGTATACCATCACACCGGAATTGACCTTCCATATCACCGATTCCCAAAGAATCACAGGATCCTTTGCCTGGGGGAAGTTCACACGAAAAGACTTTTCGATCGATGAAGCCACGGCGACAACCTATATCAAACCCAATGGGGATATATGGACGCTTTCTTTGATGTATACCTACGATACGCGGGACGATACGAGTGATCCGATGGAAGGCATCAACGCTTTCATAAGGGGTGATTTTTCACTGCCCTTCGCCACGGATCCGTGGTTAAGATTTCAGGAAAACTTTACGATATTTTTCAGCCCCTTCGACTACCATCATACCTTCGGGGGACGGCTCCTTCTTTCCGAAGAGGTCTGGGATCCGAATGGGGTTCTTTCATACACCCTTGGCGGAGCCAACAACTTCCTGGTGAGGGGTATCCCCTATGACCGCGCGCCTACGACCGACCATTTCGGGGTCTTAAACTTGGAATACCGGCTGCGTTTGTCCAAGCAGGGGGAGATGGGCGTCGCTTTCGCCGCCTTTACCGATCAGGCCTTTGCCTTTAACGATTTTTCGGACATCTCATTGGATAACTGGCTCATCACATTGGGGGGCGGTATGCGGTTCACGATACCCGGTTTCGGTGTTTTACGCCTGGATATCGGGTGGGATTTTTCACCGACCTTATGGGACGAAGGCGGGCCACAGTGGGGGGGTTTCCATTTCGGGTTTGGTCAGATGTTTTAAACCGGTTGCGTGCGCGTGTTTCCTATTCGCCGCGGCGATGCCGTTGCTCTATGCCCGGATTCCCTGGTTTACAGGATCTGTAGAGTGCCTCTACGTGCAGGGAATCGCGGGAGCGCTCAATGAAATCAGTCAAAACGAGAACCTGGCCAAAGCCTATGAGATGGACCTGCGTACGGCGATCTGGAAAAGAGAGATCCGCCGGTTCTGCCAAGAACACAACCTGTATCTGCCTGTAGCGGAGGCCTTCTATGAGAAAAACTGGGTTTTGGCCTGGTATGATGCGCAAGAGGCCGTTCCTGAATTCTCCGTGGATCGAATGATGGATCTTTCTTGGACTCTGAATTTGCTCAGAGACGCGTTAAGAAATGGGGTGGTTGCGGTCGAAGACTACCCCGGGGCACTCGAATGGCTATCCGAAGTCTACGGCGGCCCTTTGGCTTCCGTGAAGAACGGGGAAACCCGATTTTGCTCGGCATTTCAAAACCTGCTGCAAATGGCGATGGAAAGAGTGATCTATCGGGAAGACTTTTCGAAATCCATCGTTTTTTTCCAGGAGCCATCCGATCGTATCATCGAAGTTAAGAACGCTTATAAGTTTTTACAGGTCGAGACGAAAACGGAAAAAGCCTATCACGCGAAATATGCCCGCTTCTCAGAAAAAGAGGCGCTAACCGCTATCGACGCCCCGATGTTCCTCGAG
The DNA here is from genome assembly GCA_012744415.1 of Thermotogaceae bacterium. Classification (GTDB taxonomy): domain Bacteria; phylum Thermotogota; class Thermotogae; order MWEM01; family MWEM01; genus MWEM01. The sequence goes on along the minus strand of JAAYCF010000402.1, from coordinate 12,899 downwards.
GAGATCGAACGCTTGACACTGATGAATGTCCTTAGTTTTAAAGAGAATATCCGGCAATGGTTTACCCTTCCGCCGGATCATACGGCTTTGGACCAGTTTTTTGACGCTTTATCGGACGAGACTGAGTTGATCCTCTTCCAATCAAGAGGAAAAGACTGGGTTTTAACGTTTTTTTTATCAGTTCCTTCCGATACCTATCGGTCGCTTTTCGAATCCTGGGGAATTATACTGGCGGACGACCATCTGTTTCCTGAGATGGCGCCTTTTTTAGACGATATCTGCCACTTTTTGATAGAAGAGAAACGATTGCACTTTTCGAATCGTTCTGTATTGCCGAGTCAAGAACTGCCTCTGGCAGTGAAAGAAGAGATGAGACGATTGGCGGCCGAATCGAAGACCTTCGAGATCGATTATGCGCGCACCCTTTTGAAAGATTCTCCCTTGCACACCCTTCTATCCCGTCGTTATGAAAACAATTTGCTATTGGAGGTTAGAAGACTTTTCTAATGAGATCCGAACGCTTCGATGCAGAAATCGATATACGTAATCACGCCGTCCAGCGCGGTTACGAACGGGAGCTGACCGCTCAGGAGATCATCGCCGCGATAGATCACCCCGAGGCGCGATGCCGCATGCAGACCAATCGGCGTTTCCGTATCGAGTCGGGACCTTTGGTGATCATCGTTGAAAAAGACCTTTACGGCTTCCACGTCGTGACGGCTTTTTTCGTAAACAGGAGGGACTCCTTATGATAAAAACGCTTTTTCTTAGTGTGTTTTTGGGGATATGGACGCTGACCTTCGGAGTGTCCATACAGGATATCACCTTAACTTTAGGTTCCCGTCTATCCTCCGAGACCCGAAAATCCGATGAAGAAATACATACCCGCCTGCCGTCCTTTACGGCGTTAAAGGCTTTCCTTATTCTGGATGAGGAGGCAGCGGAAAGCCTTCGTATTGGCTCAAACCGATACCTGTTTCTTACCGACACTTCCGGAGAATGGAAGGAGTATTCTCTCCCTTCGCTGTCCCCGATCTCTCCTATCAACAGCCACATTAAAACGGTCACCAACTATATGGCCCTCCTCACCGCGTTTTTGGACTCGGACGCCATGGTTCAAAACACCTCGGTCTACCACCTTTTATCTTCTAAGATGGAGTATATGGACATCTTTTCGGGTGAGTTGGAGCGGCTCCAGCTTTCCCTCTACGAACCCTTCAAAAAGCAGGCTCTCCGGGAGAGTTTTACCGATTATCTATCCCACCTTTACGAAGGAAAGAAACAGATCTTCCAATCTTTGCCGGGGTTTTTCTTGCAAGAAGCCGTCAGCTTCAAACCCTTAGACTTTGAACCCGCCTTTTCCGATTTGATCGACCAAACGGTATCCGAATGGAATCTGCTGATGAACCAGGTTTACACACCGCTGCAATATGATTCTTTCCTTTCGGGACTATCGATATTTCTGGAAGGGCTCACGCTCAACCCCAAAACGCCCGTCGCCGCGACAGTTGCGGATTGGATGAAGTATGTGCAATCGGTTACGGTGAAAGACGTCGGAATCCGCAGCCCCTATCGTCAACCTTTCTTTACAGCGCAAAACACCGTTTTCGCCGATTTGCAAACGGCGCTCCTGCTGGATGCCCAGAAAGAGTTGGCCATCTGGATACAAGCAGAGTTCCAAAAGATGGTTCAGCAGGTTTCGCGTACTTTCGGGTTTTTAACGGGGGAAAGCCTCGAGAAAGTCCTTTCGGGCGTGTTTCTGTTCGACCTGTTTTCCCAAAAAACCATGACTTTGATTGATCGATATGGCAACGAAACCGCGCGTCGAAAAGTCCTGGATCTTTACAATCCGCAATACATGCCTGGCCAGGAGTCTCAGACGGTGTTTTCGGAGACCCAAGAGCGGATTCGGGAGGAGCTCGTCCGGATGATGGTCGGCATATCCGATCACACAAACGCCTATTCTCTCTTCCACGAATCTTTGCTTACGACCGTTCCGGCGCTCGAAGTTCGACCGGTTTCTCAACCGCACACATTTTCTTTGGCTTCCGCAGAGTTGGTTCAACCGCTGGAGCTGGATAAACCGCTCGGGCATTTTGCCGAAGCGGTGATGTCCGTGCGTGTCGGAACCAGAAAGGCCGATACTTTCACAAAAATGTTCCCGGTATTTCCATCGGAGACGACCCGGGATAAACCGCTCATATTGTTGGATTTTTTCTGGTTTGCGATCAAACAATGGGGTCAAACCTTGGGAAAGTTGCTCGGGTTGATGTTGAATCGGACAATCGATATCATCGAAGTGGAAAACCGCTTGGAAATGCGGGGTATCGAAGTGACGATCCCGCGATACTATGAAATGCGTCCTTATGCGGATCTCTGGCGGATGCATCCCGCCGATGATCGGAATATTTTCGTCGCCGTCCAAAATAACAACGCCGAAATCAACGCGGTACGCAACCTTTTCGGAGGTGTCATACCCGACTTTTTGGCCGGGGACATCGACACGATCCCGGCGGATCCTATCTATCGAATCCATCGATATCCGATAGAGGTTTATACCGCAGCGAAAGATATCCGCAGCTATATGCCCCGTAAAAACCGCGCCATCATACTATTACACGGAAAACAAGCCCTGCCCAATTTCACAAGTGAAAAAACGGTGATGGTCAACGTTCCCTATATTTGGCGGACGGAGGCGCGGCTGAGGGTATGGGATCCTCTTTACGTCCAATGGATGGCCCGGACGAAGTCGGCAGAGGGCGGATCGGTTTACGCGACCTATGATCTTTACGAGTTTGTCTACGACACTTCTGTGTTACCGGCTCGGGACTACGGGCAGATATTGGCGGGGATTCTTCATGACTACGGGTTCTTGCGCGACTATAAGACGCTCGTCCTGATGGGGCACAGCATGGGGGGCATCGTGGCAAGAGAAGCCGCCAATACTCGGCTCTCCCTTCCCCCGGATCCTCAAAAACCCTATCTGGGGGATTATCTGCATGCGATTATTACGTTGGACTCCCCTCATTACGGTTCAATCTTGGAGAATTTCGTGTTCACTGTAAATACCGAACTAAAAGAACGAATCAGAGAGGCCAAACAACCGGATGATATCTTCCGGATCAACCTGCTCGAACTCCTTAGAGCTCTTTTGAGGAACGATTATGCGGATCAAAGTCTCCAGATCCTCCTGACGATCGTGGCGAAAAACCCGGAATTGGTCGGCAAGTTGTTCACCGAAATGGTCTCTTTTCTCGATCCTTTTCCCGGGGGAGTCAGCCTCAGTTACACAGTCGACGCCTACACGGAGGGCATCGCGGACTATCTGTATGGGAAGGTGGATAATCGCCGCTTTAACGAAATTTTAAGAGCGCCTGAAGACCTTCGGCTCCTGAACCGGGAAGACCGGTTCTATGATCGGACGTATCTTTTCACCTCCGTTATCGACGAGCGGTCAACGCTTTCAAAACCTACATACGCTCTGCTTTATGCCCTGATGAAGACGACGACCCAGAAGGTCACCTTCCATACCAATCACGATTTTTCGATCCACGAAGCCAATGATGCCGTCGTTTCGCTTTACAGCCAACAAATGGCCGGAAGCGATAAAGGGCAAAGTCGTATCGCTTTTCGGGGGATCGATCATACGGCGGTCCCGATGGAAAAGAGCGTTCTCGATCGGGTATTCGAAATCATTGTAGCTGTTTCGGGGCGGTGAGCGGTGTTATGCCTCGAAATACCGAAGAAGTTACGAAGGCGGTAGAAGGATTGGTTCGATATGCGCTTGAGCGCGAACTTATCGGGCCGGAAGAGATCCATTTTGCGAGGAATAGTCTGCTTGGATTGTTGAAATTGGAGACCCCTTGGAGCGAATCGGGTCCGTTGTCTTCTAAACCGTTGACGGAATACTTGGAGATACTATTGGACTATGCGCGGGAACATTCTCTGATCGAGGGGGATACGCAAACGGACAAAGACCTCTTCGATACCAGAATCATGGGTCTTCTGACTCCAAACCCGAAAGAAGTAGCGCACCGTTTTTCCGCCTATCGGTCGGTTGATAGCTCGGAAGCCACGGACTGGTTTTATCAGTTGTGCATCGATACCAACTACATACGGATGGACCGAATACAAAAGAATAAAAAATGGCGGTCGAAAACGGAGTATGGGGAGTTGGAGATCACGATCAACCTCTCCAAGCCGGAAAAGGATCCGGTAGAAATAGCCGCGGAAAAGGATAAACCCCAAACCGGATATCCCCGTTGTTTGCTCTGCGTGGAAAACGTCGGTTTTTACGGCAATCTTCGACACCCCGCCAGACAGAATTTGCGGGTCATTCCCCTCACGCTGGGCGGAGAGCCCTGGTTTTTGCAATATTCCCCTTACGTGTATTATAACGAGCACTGTATCGTGCTCTCGGAAGAACACCGACCGATGAAGCTGGATCAGAAAACCTTTGTGCGCCTCTTCGATTTTTTGGATCAATTTCCCCATTATTTCATCGGATCGAATGCGGACTTGCCTGTCGTGGGTGGCTCGATCCTCAACCACGACCATTTTCAGGGCGGCCGGGTAACGATGCCGATGGAAAAGGCGCTCATCGAACAACGCTATACCCTCCGCCGATTTTCGAGCGTGGAGATCGGAAGAATCCGATGGCCGATGAGCGCCTTGCGGTTGCGTTCTGAAGACAGACAAGCTCTAACAGACGCGTCGACGGCACTTTTAGAATACTGGCGCTCTTATTCTGACACGTCCGTCGAAGTGGTCGCTCGGACCGACGCACCCCACAACACGATAACGCCCATAGCCCGAAAGACTCGAGACGGCCGGTACGAGATCGATCTCGTCTTGCGTAACAACCGGAGCAGTCCGGAATACCCGTTGGGCATCTTTCACCCCCATCCCGAACTACACGCGATTAAGAAGGAAAACATCGGATTGATCGAAGTGATGGGATTAGCGATCTTACCGGGGAGATTGAATGGTGAAATGCAACAAATACAAGAGCGGTTAGTCGATGATCGCCCACCTGACTTCGCGGCCTTGGATCCGTCTCATGCGCTGTATAAGCATCAGGCGTGGGTTAACCGATTGATTTCGGAGAAGGGAGTCGGCCATACGCCCGAACAAGCCCTCTCTTTCATTCAAGAAGAGGTCGCTCGAAGATTTTCAACAGTGCTTGAGCACTGCGGCGTTTTTAAAAGAGAGGCGAAGGGATTTGCGGCTTTCGACCGTTTCGTGTATAATTTTAACCAGATTCGGGAATCAACGGGAGGATAAGATGAAAAAAACCATGTTAGGGGTATGTTTGCTTTGCTTATCGGTCGCGATCTTCGGGGTTATTCCGTTAAAAGACGTCACGCCTTCCCACTGGGCCTATGAATCCGTTCAATATCTTATCGAGAAAGGAATCCTCACAGGTCTGCCGGACGGATCCTTTCAAGGGGAAGCTTATTTGACGCGGTACCAATTTTCCGTCGCGATGTATAAAGCCTTTCAGTTACTGGAGCGTAATGCTTTTCCAGGAGAGGTCACTTCGACCCAAGACCTTTCCACGATAAACTTTCAGGTCTCGACTTTGAAAGGATTGGTCGAGACGATCGCGGCCAAAATGGAACGGATGGGCCGCGATTATCAGGACTTGGCGAAACAAATCGACCAGGTGGGGACGAATACCGAACTGGTGAACCAAGTGGCGCAAACATCCCAGTTACTTTCGGGGCTCGAAACACGCGTGATAGACCTGGAGTTGGAAAATGACTCGGTGATCTCGAAACTGGCAGCGTTGGAGCGGCAATTGACCGATCATAGGCGGGTCGTGGAAAACACGGGTTTGGAATACCAAAACTTGAATACGCAACATCAAAAGCTGAACCAGAAGGTCAACATTCTGCTGGGTGTCGCTGCGGCGGCTTCCGTAGTGGCTACCGTCGGATTGGGTATGAGCATCTATTTGCTCGCCACCCGATAATTTTTTCGTTCAGTTCGGAGGGATAAAAACGATGATACAGGGCGATATTCGTGAGCGATATCTATCGGTTCCCGGGGGAAATGTCTGGTTAATGACAGTTAACCCGGAAAAATCCCGCCCGCCCTTATGGGTTTTGCACGGCGGTCCAGGCGTGCCGCATGACTATCTCGAACCATTGGAGGAGTTGGCCGATGAACGCCCGGTCATTTTTTATGACCAGTTAGGGTGTGGGAATTCCGAAAAGCCCCTGGACGAAGCTCTTTGGGTCTTGCCTCGTTTTGTAGAAGAGTTGGACGCCTTATTGAAGCATACGCAGAAGGGGCCGTTTCATATTCTCGGCCAATCATGGGGATCCATGCTGGCGATCGAGTACGTGTTGACAAAGAAACCGAAAGACGCGCTCAGCCTCGTTTTTTCCGGGGCGGTCGCCAGCACTTCTCGGTTCGTAACCGATCTCAAAAGGTATGTTTGCGAATTGCCGGAACCGATGCGAAGGTGTATCGAAGAAAGCGAACGGAATCAGATCTTCGGTGCGGACTATCAAGAGGCGCTCCTCGCGTTCTATCAACGTCACGTCTGCCGGATGGATCCATGGCCTGTTTGTCTTTTGCGGTCAATTAACAAAATTGGAAGCCCGTACGCGACGATGTGGGGACCTAGCGAATTTACGCAAACCGGCAATCTTCGCGATTTCGAGCGTGTGGAAAGACTACGGGAGATAGCGATCCCAACACTTCTAACGTGTGGGAGATACGATGAATCGACCCCGGAGACGAATGCCTTTTATCAAGCGCATCTACCGGGATCAGAGCTCGTTATTTTCGATGAAACCTCTCACAATCACCATTTGGAGAAGAAAAAAGAATACCTGGAAACGGTTCGTGGCTTTTTAAGACGGCACGAATGATACAACGGGAACCACCCGATGGAACGATGTTGACGCGCAGGGCGGCTATCGAGCCGCCCACCTTATTTCAAATGGTTTTGTACGTAAGATTTGATCTCCGACACTTCGATCCCGTAGGTTTCTTTCAGGGTTTTAATCGTGGCGCTGTCTGGCTCCGATTGTAACATCGGAAAACTTTGATAGAGATCGTTAATGTCCTTAATCATCGCCTTGACCTCTCCCCAAGTCGTCGATCCTTTCACGTCGACAGCGGATACGGATTCATGCCCGGTGGAAGGAGTCGCAGCCTCTTGGATAGAACCGGTATCGGTCTCTTGAGGCCATGATCCGCTGAGAACATAAGCAAAGGCGCCGGCCGGACTCATTCGGGCGAATTCTTCGATCGTGGACCCCGGTTTAAGACCTGCGTTTTTAATGAGATCTTCAAGGCTCGAAACGTCCGCATGCGTGATTTCTTTCAATTCGGAAACCGCTCGATCGCGTATCTCAAGAAAAGAACGGATTCTTTCAGGGGAGAGGATCTCATCGGCTTCGTTAAGTCCCATGAGCGAGATCACCTCTTTGATCTTCGTATCGGCCGATATGATTTCGGGAATTCCGAAAGCATGGTACAGCGTTTCTTTCGGCATCTCGTAATGGGTTATAATCTCCATCAGCGTGGTCGATCCTTTGATATCGTCTATTGTTTCGTAGACCCGCACTTTTTCCGTAGCGAAAACGCCTGCCATTAAGGACAGGAGGATCGGAAGGAGGAATGCCAGCAGCGCGAGAGAGAGGTAGGCCTTAATCGGAACACCTTTGGCGTTCCGATTGGGTGCGCGCGCCCAAAGGCCTCTCACTTTCAAGGTGGATGGTTCTGATTGGTTCACCGGACAGGCTTCAACGCATTGCATACAGCGGATGCATTCCAGATCGCGAACGGTCTGTTTTTCTGACACGACGATACCGGCGGGACATACCTGATCACAGCGTTTGCAATTTATGCACGATTGCGGGTTCCTCTTGATCGTCAGAAAAGAAAAGAGGTTGAAGAACCCGTTCACCGCGCCGAGGGGACATGCATAACGGCAAAAAGGGCGTTCGATCAAGAGCGAAAAGATGAGCGTGAGCGCGACGGAAAGGTATCCGGACAATGCAATTTCATCCGTCCATATATGAAGCAGATTGTAGTAAGGATCCAAGTTTCCGAACATCAACATCCCGGTCCGAGCGGTTTGGAAGAGTACGAAGGCCAAAACCGCGTACTTCCCGAGCCTGAGCAAGCGGTCTAACTTCTTCGGCACCCGGTTATACCACTTTGGGAACACCCTTTTCCCGAGTTTTCCAAGCCATTCCTGTATGGTTCCCATTGGACACAGCCATCCGCAAAAAAAGGCGCCTGTCAAGAAAAGCGAGATAAACAAAGCGATCAACATATAGTAGTTGGAATCGTGGAGCTTTTGAACAGCGCTTCCGGAGGTAACGAAGGTATAGGCGGCGACGATCCCGCCGAAGGGGCAAACGGCATGTAAGTTGGCCGTGCCGGGTAGTTCAACGCCTCTTTCAGCCATGTAATGGCCGATCGACAAATAGACGACGAACGCAAGAAACAGGATTTGGACAATCACTCTGGTTTTTTTCATAGGCCCCCTTGATGGTCGGAGTTGAGGATTGATTCGGTATTGTATACGAGAATCCTTAAAAGAAGCTTAAAGGAACATGGTCTTCGGGAAGGTTCATTGGCGGCCGTTTATATAGGAACGGTGCGTATGAACGACCTTCCATCCCTCTCTCGAGCGTCGGTAGATGACCGAACAGTTCCAGGGAATTCGGAGACGGACAGACCCGTTGGGGTGAAGTGTCGTGGAAAAAAACCGGTAGAATAAAACGGCCGCTTTTTGCCCGTAGATGACGACGCGGGGGTCGATGAACTCCATCACGTCGAAACGGGTATGGAACGTCCGGCCTAAAATTTCCTTTTTCAAACATTCCAACCCGTCGATTCGATGCTTGACAAAGGGATCAAAATATCGGACATCCTCCGCGCAGATCGCGAAAAAACCGGTGGGATCGCCTTTCCGCCAACGCTTCATCGCGGCCGTTTCGAGATTGATCCATTCTCGCGTTTCATCGTAATCCAGTTCTTCAAAGCGAATGGGAATCGTGACTTCCACTTTATCCGGAAGGCGTTGCTTCGTGAAAGAGCGATGAGAATGAACGAGTTGCCAACAGTTTTCCGACCTCGCGTAAACGTGGGTAACATCCCACAAAGTTGTTCGGTCGAGCGTGCGGTCGACCTCTTGAACGGCGCTAAGATATTGGTAGGAGAGAATCGCGATATCGCCGAGGTCGCAGAGGGCGGGATTGATGAATTCAGAGACTTCATAATGGATACTTCCGGCTAACTGGCCTAGAAATTTGTGATAAGGAACCTGCCCAACAACCGGGTTCGTCAGGCCGGGATCGATATAGAGCATGTTTTCGTGACTCATCTCCCAGTATTTGAAAGGGTTTCCTTTCCGCCAAGCTTCCATGGCTTCTGTTTCAAGCGCCATAAAGGTTTCTAACATCGCCATAAACCTCCTGAACGGGGATCTCCGCGATTTGGCCATCCGCCCACCGCTGTAGACCACAAACCAGTGCGGCGAATGCCTTGCCTGCTTCGATTGTACCACTTCGGGCATCGAAACCGGCTTTTTCGCCTTCGGAGTCAGAGCCCACTAACCCCGAACGCAATCACGGCCAGCCTTCGTCTTCAATATATTCCACGGCAAACCATCCAAAGGGGACGGTATTCGGTTATCGCGTCAGCCACATCGCCTTTTCTCGCACAACTTGGCAATAATACCCCGAAAAAAAGAAAGGCTGCATAGGGATACCCGCTTAAGGAAAAAAGAAGGTGGAATGCGTGTTAATCGCTTACGAGGAACATTTTCGGAGCACCAACTTTAACTTTAAGAGCGTTTTTTCGGGTGTTAGTTCCGCTAAAAAAGCATCCTGGTTTTAAGGTTGAAAGGCGCAAAAACACTTGATCAATCGAACGAATAGTTCTGTTCTTCGGAACCGGCACCTTCCGTGTATCGTTATTTTTGAACAAGAGTCTTGACAAAGGAGCGCGATCGTGATATTATTGTATACAATTAAATAGTATAAAATTAAAAATCAGGAGGCGCATGATGGGTTTTTATGATTATTCCGCAAGAAAGATGAATGGAAGAGAAGTGAAGATGGAAACGTACAAAGGAAAAGTGGTAATTGTGGTGAATACCGCCAGCAAGTGCGGTTTTACCCCGCAGTTTGCTGAGTTGGAAACGCTTTACAAGAAATATAAAGATCAAGGGTTGGCCATACTGGGATTCCCGTGTAATCAGTTTGCCAACCAGGATCCCGCATCCAATCAGGAAATACAAAATTTTTGTCAACTCAACTACGGCGTCAGTTTCGACATGTTCGAGAAAGTCGATGTGAACGGTCCCGAGACGACTCCTTTATACCAATTTCTCAAAGAAGAGGCGAAGGGGGCTTTTGGAGGGAAAATCAAATGGAACTTCACCAAATTCCTGATTGATCGCAAAGGAGAGGTCATTCGCCGCTATGCGCCCGCTACTCCGCCGTTGAAGATGGAAGAGGAAATCAAGAAGTTGTTGGCAGAAACTACCGTTTGATATTCCGGTTTACGGCGGGGTATAGCGATACCGTCGTCGAGACGACGGTTGTCAGAGAAACAATCTGACGAAAACGTATTTTGCATTATAATAGGAGGGATAGGAGGTGAAGTCTCTTTGAAGGAATCGGTAGTGCCAGCCTTTTCAGACGACCCTTTGAACTTGAATAATCAATTGTGTTTTTCGTTCTACGTATGTTCAAAAGAAATCATCCGCCGATACCGGCCGTTTCTGGAACCTTTAGGTTTGACTTATACCGCGTACATTGCCTTGTTGGCGCTTTGGGAAGAAGACGAAGTCACCGTGAAATCCCTGGGCGAACGGCTCTATCTGGATTCGGGGACTTTAACGCCCTTGCTCAAAAAGATGGCTTCCGAAGGATTCCTCACCCGAGAACGAGGGAGGGATGAGCGAACGGTCACGATCCGTTTAACCGAAAAAGGGAAGGCTTTGAAAAAAAAGGCGGTTACTATTCCGGAGAAAATGGCTTGCAGTTTAGGTCTGGACGTTATCAAAGCCGGAGCGTTGCTTCACCTCTTACACGAGATGATGGGGAACCTTCGTTCTCCTTCGGCTTGTGAGGTGTTTTCCGAAAAGGGGGAAGAGCCGTGAGCGATTCAGATCTGAAGGCGGTGATTTTAAAATTACAAAAGATGGAAGTGACCGAGAAGGAAATCTACCTTCGCATCGCAAAGAACATCAAAAACGGCAAGGATAAGGCGACATTAAACAAAATAGCGGTTGAAGAACAGAAACACCACGATATCTGGCAGCGCTATACGAAAATGTCAGTCAAACCCGCGATGATGATCGTCTATGGGTATGTTTTCCTGGCCCGGTTGTTTGGGTATACCTTCGCCATACAATTAATGGAAATGCGGCAGAGCGCTTTTAAGCAGATACCGGGGACGATTGTTTTGGAACAACTCAGAGAGAAAGTCCCCGGTCTGGAAGTGATCCTCGAAGAGGAAGTCGTGCATGAGCAAGAATTGATCGCCGTGATCGATGAAGAAAAACTCCAGTACGTCGGTTCGATGGTTTTGGGGCTGAATGACGCCTTGGTGGAGTTCACAGGCAGTTTGGCAGGGTGGACCTTCGCCATGCAGAGCAACCGTTTGATTCTGTTGGCAGGGTTAATCACAGGCGTATCTGCGACTCTATCCATGGCTTCCTCCGAATATCTGTCGGCCAAAAGCGAGGGGCGTGGGAAACAGGCGCTTAAAGCCTCCGCCTACACGGGCGTCGCCTACTTGTTCACTGTGATCGCGTTGCTGTTGCCCTATATGCTTTTCCCGGAAAAGATGTACTTTCCGGCGCTTATTGTCATGCTGGTCCTGGTGATCGTTATCATCGCCGCTTTCAATTTCTATATTTCTGTAGCAAAAAGCATTTCGTTTAAAGAGAAGTTTAAGGAAATGAGCCTTGTGAGCCTTTCGGTAGCGGCCATCTCCTTCTTGATCGGTTTGGCCGTCAAACGTTTTTTGGGAATCGATCTCTAACAGGGAATGAATCATGAAAAGCGGTTTTAATAAGATTCTTGCATGCTGTGAAATCGAAGGCGCGGGGCGCCGTTAGTATCAAAGGAGGTTAAGGGTGTGGATTACGATGTCATCGTTATCGGCGGAGGACTTTCCGGATTAACGGCCGCCAGCTTGTTGTCGAAAAGAGGATTAAAGGTGGCCGTGGTCGATAAAAGCTACAATCCCGGCGGTTCTTGCGGCATATTCAAACGGAATGACGCGGTATTCGATCAAGGATCCGCGATGTTGTTCGGTTTCGGTGAAAAAGGGTTCAACGCGCACCGTTTCGTTTTCAACTGTCTGGAAGAACCTATCGATATCCTCCAGCACGACTACCTTTACTGTCTTAATTTCAAAGGCCACCGCATCCATTTTTGGGCCGATATCGATCGGTTCGCGGAAGAGCTGGGGACCGTTTTTCCTTCTGAGAAAGAAAATATCGGGCGTTTTTACCGTGATTTAACGAAGATGTATCAACACGTGATGGTCGAAAATCCCGCCTACACCACCCCGGATGAAACCGATCCGAAAAACGCTCTCAAGAGCCTCTTAAAACACCCGCTATCCTATCTGAAATTTATCGGCTATTTGAATAAAAGCGCCGATTCCGTATTGCGTCACTATTTCACAGATCCCGAGATCTTCAAGTTCTACGACAAACTGACCTCCACCTATTGTTATACCACAGTGAAAGAGTCACCGGCCGTTTTGGCTTCGGTGATGTTTGTGGACAATCATGTCGGAGGCAGTTACTATCCGGCCGGGTCAACCCTGTTCCTCCCAGGCAAATTGGAGAAGGTCATCGAAGCGAACGGCGGCGAGATGCTTCTCGAAAAAGAAGTCGTGAAAATCCT
>JAAYCF010000401.1 GCA_012744415.1 Thermotogaceae bacterium | reverse complement strand
TTCCTCCCTGCCTGCTGTCCAAGCTACGGGGTTCTGACTTTTTCCCCGGTGGGCTTCCGTCCTCCCCACTGAACATTTCTGCCTTACCTGGACGTGCTAAATGTCGGCGCTCCAAAAAGTGGCGCTCGAATCGCCGTGAGATCCTATCGTAGTGCGCTCCAACGGTCAGGCGCTCCGCCTTTTAACCGCTTATGGTTGGTAAACAACTAAAAACACGGCGCCGTTTTTTGGTATTAAGCGGGAGTATGTTTCCGTTTTGATATTATAGAGATCGGCCCCCGTAAAGCTTTTCGGGAATTTTTCTGGATTGATCGAAGTCTCGTTCGTGTCGAAGTCAAAGTGAAACCACATAAACGAACCATTCCCCGGACGCTCGGGGTAGTCCCAACTTCCGAGATCCAGACTTTCTAGAAGAAAAACGCTATCCGGATCCTCTACACCCTTTAAGGTACAACAATTAGAAAAATCTTCGCCTTCTTCAATAACATCCGGTTTTGAACCCGAAATGAGAATACTTCCGTCTGCTCGATAGGTGGTAAACAGGAAAACAGGAACATCGCAAAAGGCTCGGATGATTTTCTCCGTCCGGGCATAATCGGCAACGTATCCGGTCAATTTCATTTTCCCGTAGTGTCCTTGATCCGTTCTAAAAAGCAATATCGTCCCCGCCGTTAAAATATCGACTGTGTGCCCGGCGCTATTTCTTAAAGAAAGGTAATTACCCTTGCGAAAGAGGATTTCTTCGTTTGAAAAGAGAGACATATATTTCGTAATTACAGATCGGTCGATCGCTTCATAAGAGCTCGGAGCGTCCTCTTTCGCCGGAGCGATCCACCCCCCAAAAAGCGTTACGGCAGAAATAAGCAACAAGCCTAAAAAAACGTAGCTTCTCATCCGATTTGATCTCCTTGAAATATTTTACTTCGTTTAAGGCTTATAAATTAGCGTGAATATCGCGCCATTGCTTGGGAAAAAACGCGATTTCGTTTCGCTTTTTTCGTTATACACGTCCGAGCCGGAGAATTCTACGCCATTATAGTTTTTAAAGAACCCGGTTTGCTTGGTGTCAAAATCGAAGTTGAACCACATAAAGCAAGAACCTTCCGGTCTTTCAGGATAATCAGCTTGCCGTAGATCAAGCATCCAGAAAAAATTGCGTAAGGGCCCGATTCCGTATAGTAATGTTTTTCCTACGACCCTAACCTCCCCGTCAAGGATTACTGGAAAACCTCCGGAAACAAGGATAGATCCGTCTTCAGAAAAGGTCGTGAAGACATAAAAGGGAACGTCGCAAAATTTGTAACTGCTCACTTTCGACCACGCGTGATAGTACGCATATCCCGTTATCATCATCTTGCCATAGTTTCCGGCATTCGTTTTGTACAGAATAATGGAACCGGGTTTCAGAATATCCGTAAACTCGCCTGAATAATCCTTTAAAGAGGTATAATGTCCGGAGCGGTAGGTAATCGGCCCGTTGCTCATGTTGGTTTCAAACTCAGTGACGGTTTCCCGGTCGATTGCCTCATAAGAAGCTGGACGCTGGACGCCATAGGGAATGATCCACCCACCGAGTAAAACGGAGACTGAAAATACTGATACCGCGATAAACGTAACGAACGCTTTCATATTTCTGCCCCCTTTTAATTTAAAATACGTGCTACCCATACCATTCTACACCTTTTTTGGATTCTCCGATTATAATTCTTTAAATGAGAAAAAAACCCCGCTTTCCAGCGGGGTTTTCTATTTATTCAGGCTATAAAAGCCGTCTTACCACTTCAAAGAGCCTTCAACTTCGTAAGATACGCCAATCGCCGGTCCGGAGAAGATACCTTTTCCGTAGCCGCCCCAGTAAGCTCTGACGCTGCTATCCCAGCAAGAAACTGGATTGTCAACATATCCGCCGGAGAATGCATAGATAACTCCGAGTCTTCCGGTTAAAGTCACAGGACCGTAAACGCCGAGTTCGTGGGTGTATTTTCCCCAGATTTCGGTCAATCCGATACCGGAGAGCATACCGGCTCCTTGTTGGTCGTAGGAATCAGCCTTGGCTAAGTGCATTCCGATGTGGATGGACGGGAAGCAGCAGGTAACATCGGCGCCAAGTTCCAGGATTAACTGCATGTGGGTTACATTGAAGCTGATCGCTGTCGTGCTGGGGTTGGTAATGTATCCCAGATCGCCGGCTGCGAAGAATCCGAAGCCGATGTTGTTCAGCGCTTCGAACGGGAATCCGCCAGGAATGTTGAAGTTCAAGAGTTCGTTGAGGACGAAGTGGGCTGCCCAAGTGCTGGCATTCAGTTGAAGCGCGGTATCGTAGCGCCATGCGGCTCCCATACCGATCTTTCCGAGGTCAACATCAATTGATGCGCCGTAGACAGGGCTCAGTCCGGTTGCCGTTATCGGAATGCTGAGAGCGGCTAACTTGATTGTGACGATGTCTTTGAAGATGATGTCGGCGAACAGGTTCAGCTCGGCATTGTTCAACAGGTTGGCCGTGTAACCGCCGTTGGCGTCATAAATGTCCGTTCCTTCGTCGCTGAATTCGAAACCGGGGATTTCTCCGTATTCTTCCCAAGTGGTTCCCAATACCGCGTAAATCCAAATCTTAACATCCGCAGGATCCAAATAGAATATCGCTTTGATCCAGCCACGGCAGACGCCGCCCTTAAGAATGTCCCAGTACCAGTCTTTGTAATGATCCACACCGATGTAATGGAAACAGGTGGTGCAGTTGTTCAGATAATAGGACGCAGCGTACATGCTATGCCATTCGCCGGTTCCCATGGCGAGCCATAATGCCCATTTGTCTCCGGCAGAAGCGCCACAGCAGTCGCCTTCGAGGGCTTCGCTGAGAACTTTAAATTTGATGTATGCGGTATCCACAGAACCGCCGGTCGTAGCCTTCGGTACGTAAACGACTTCAACGTCACTCATTGCGGGTTGATTTCTCGGAGTCCATCTCCACACGAGGGTCGGAATGAACTGGTTGCCTTGACCGTAAATGCTGA
>JAAYCF010000400.1 GCA_012744415.1 Thermotogaceae bacterium | reverse complement strand
GTATCCGAATTCGCTCCTTATCTCTGTGATTTTTTCTGTGTCAAGAGATCCTTTTATAAAGAACGCCGAACCGAAAGGAACCGCGTGCATTAAGGGCTTAGGCTTCCGGACGACCAGGTCCCATCCTCCGACCGGGTAAGGTTTTCCGTTGCATACCGCTTCCACACTGGCCCCAAAAAACGTGTTACCCGAATTCGCGGGTAGAAAACCATTTCTAAATATGGTAGGCGTCACTAAAACCGCGATTTTTTCGGAGTCCCCCACTTTGTCAAAAAGAGATACGGACACGTTCTTTTCGAGTTCGGTTGTCGCCACACCGGATTTTCCTCCCAATAATACCGTGTCGATTCCTTCCAGAAGATCAGAGCCTTTCAGAACGAATAGATATAGACCGGCTTCGTCTCTAAACCGGAAAGATCGAACGCGGAAGATCATCTCTTCCTGAGCGTTTTTTCGATCTGACCGAAGTCCGATACCCGTGCGGTGTTCGACTTCAAAGAACGCGTCATCTTTCGCCAGATGCGCTTTATCCGGCGTTCTTCCCTCTTTTATCTTGGACATTCCGTCCCAATCGATCCACGGATAAGCTTCCGCCGCACGAGAGCCCTGTTCGGTTTTTCTATCCCATAAGGTTTGCAAAGAGATACCGTTGTATGTGAACGCCAATCCCGGGTTCGTCCGGAGAAAACCGAATTCGCCTCCTTCCCATTGCGTCAGGTGAGAAGGCGTGGGCAAGAAGTATCGGGCGCGCCCGTCCTTTTTCAAGAATGGGAAAGGGCCCACGAAGCGAAACGCGCCGGGGTCGTCCCGGTCACCGATTTGGCTTTTATGCTTCGCGATCGCTGCTGAGTCTCGTAGATTGGTTTTACTTTTCCTCAAAAAAGCGGTACGCACCGCCCCGTAAAAGGGTTCCGATGTCGGAAACACCGTCCGGGCGTTTTCCGAAAAACCAAAATCGCGGGTGTCGCGGAACAGCAAGGCGCTTTCCGGGTTGAAGCGAAGAATGTCGACGGTTTTCATGGTTTTTCCACCTCTCTTTGAGCGAACTCTCCCATCGAAAGCAGAAGGAAGAAATCCTTGTAAATTTTGCGCGTTCGGCTTTCGTCACCCTCCGCGGCCAATCTGTTCAAGACTTCCCGGAATTTGCCGACAACGATCTCTTTATTCGCTTTGGAGAGGCTTCCGCGGCGATCGATGAGATAGGGTATGTAGCGATCAATCCACTCTCTCGTTGAGAACTCGTCAGAATCGATGTCCTCCAAAAACACGTAGACGAGTTTTTTACTGACTTTAGTCTGTTTCAACAGAGCCCAAAACTCCTGCGCTTGCGAAAGAAGATCCGTTTGGTTCCGATCCCATTTGGAGACGATTTTCGTTTGCTGGCCGGAGTGGCGGACGACGGTTATGGAGAAGGAGTCTCTCGATTCGGATTTGTCTTCCACCGACTCTTTTTGTTCGAATTCCGATAGAGGAGATACCTGCTTGAGCCGGCCTCTTTTAGCGGATTTTTCCGCTTCTCGCGCGATATCCAGCGCGTCCGACAAGGGGAATTTGTGATTGAGAAGGGCGATACCGGCGCTCATGGTGGCTTTGACGCCCATCATCGGGAACAATGGGAACCACTTTTCGTTTTCCTTCTTGAAACAAAGCTCCTGATCGAACAGGTATTCTTCGGAATTTTTACCGTTAGCATCAATCGTAAGTTCGACTTTCCCTATTCCCGAATAGATTTTTCGCAGGTCATTGGCGCAATTAAAGACGGTTCGGGCCGGCAGGAAAGCGAGGACGTCATCACCTCCGGCGTAGATGAGAAGCCCATTGTATTTATCTTCCACGACAGGCTTGACGAACCGCGAAAAATGATCGAGCGTTCGAGAGATCGCGCGATGGTAGCTGGGCGTGATCGCGGCCTTTTTGAGTTTCGTAAGGGAAAACGCTCCTTCTTTTTCCAACTTTTCCATTGCGTCCTTCGCCTTTTGATGCAGTCTGCAATTGAGTTCCGGCGCTCTTTTTCCGGACATCCACTCACCCATCTTGTCCCCGTCCATCACGAGAATCGCATAATAGGGAGTCGGTAGCTTTTGGAGAGGTTGATCCTCCCGCAGCAGTTCCAGCCACTTTTTCCGTTTTTGTTCTTCCAGGTTGCGAATGGCAATCTCTGTAGTGGAAGGCGTTTTTTTATTCGGGAAATCCTCTTGAATTTCGCTGATCTCCCGTTTGATGAGGTTGACCGCGCCCAAACGCTCGGGTTTTTCTGCCGTGCTGTGTTTGCCTGACGGTTGGTAGTTTTCGAGTATGGCTTTCACTTCTCCGCTCAGTTCATCCCCGTTCGTCAACCGATCGTCAACATATCCTCCGAAGGCCGTCGTGGCTTTCACCGCTTCCAGTTTTCTTCGCGTCAGTTCGTAAAAGAACGGGTAGAAACTGCCCTCATTAACCGAGTAGCTTTGAAGCTTGGAGATTTTTCCCAGTTCTTCGTAAAAAGCGTCGAGCTCGGAGGAGTCGGAGAAGAACGCATTAAAAGTCTTCTTGAAGTCCAAAGGACTCTCCCATTCCTGTATCGCGTAGTAAAACTCTGGAAAGAGATCGGTTTGCATCGTCCAATACTTCATTTGCTCGTTGCTCACCTTCAATTTGTCGGCTACCGTTCGCGCGAGACTGTCCCACTCGGTTTCGATTGCTTGCCGTACCGCCTCCGCCGTCTCTTGGGCTTTATCTTTTGGAATCACGGCCAGGAAACGGTTGGGCAACGACGCGATGTCACGGGGCAAATCTTGCGGGTGATCGTCTACATCGATTTTGTTATTTCTGAGCCAATCTTTCAACAGCGTTTGGTGGCGCATATTCGGGAAGATGATATGGTCAAAACCGTAGGTTTCGCCGATGGTCCGAATACCCTGGAAGGTAAGGTATGAGAGCAAATAACTCCCCATCCACAAATCTCGGGTTTTACGCGCGGCGGCGATGAACTTTTGAATCGGCCCGATCGCTACCTGCAAGAACGACGGTTTAACCTGGGTACCGATTTTACAACCCTCAAGGGCGGAGGTCATATCCAGGTGGTCGATGATGGAATGATAAGGAACGCGGGTATCGGCGGGGAGAAAGTCAATCATCGGCACTTTGTTCGGCAATTTCCACCATAGATGATGGAACAATTTTTCTGGATTGTCCGGGTACTTGTCGACGATGGATTCGACCCACTTCGTCAGCTCTTCGGACAAAAATTTCGCGTCATTTCGATAACGGTCATAAACGGTCTTTTTTATATCCAACCGGTTTCCTGACAACGGGTGAAGGAATTCGGTCAATTCCGAACCGTCGACGATAATTCTTCCGTCGTCTTTCTTTTTTAGTTCATAAGGAAGGAGTAGACGGTCCATCGCGCTGGCGGGGGCATCCCCGGTTTTTTGCATCTCGACTCCGATATCTTTCTCTGAAAGCGATTTGAGAAACTTACTGGCGACAATTTCGTGACCTTTAACGTCGAAGGCTTTAAAGACCGGATCGTGGAAGAACGCCCCGAGTTTTCTTTTCCAATAGAAGTCGTTTTTCGTCACGGGTTACCACCGCCGTCAAAAGCTGCTAACAGCTTATTTTTAAGGTCAGCGAAATCTTCGTTGCCTAAAACCGGGAATTCCTTGTCTTTTTTCGTGCTCGGTTTGACGGTCAGAATAGGCTTATCATCTTTCGTCCGTTCGCTCGAAATCTGAGAGGGAATGAGAAGAAGAAATGCAAAGGTATTGTTATTCTTTTTATGGATAGATACAAAGAGTGGCGAGGCTTTGCGACCGGTTGGATTGTTTACTTCACCAGTATGGGGCCCCGTTGAATCCTTCGTTGGCCCGATGTTTTGGTATAGCAAAGGCAGTCCTAAAATCGTCGGTGCGACTTCCCATTGATCGTGTGGGTAGCTCGGAGGTTGACTATAGATTATTTCTCTTACTGCTTGGACTCCGTCTTTGTCTTCACTGTTTTTCAACCTTAGTCGTTTTATTTTCACCGTTCGGTAGATATTAAAAATACCTTCGTAACTCCGTTTTCCCCTTATCCCTTTTCCCGAAAATATCCCTTCTAATGCGGATTTCCAG
>JAAYCF010000056.1 GCA_012744415.1 Thermotogaceae bacterium | reverse complement strand
CTTAAAAAAATACCTCACGCTCGATGAAGAACGCTTTAACCCTCTTAATCGGCCGAACAAAAGTTCGGAATTCCAGATCGGGTGATCTCGATGCATCTTTTGTTTTTCCGATATTAAGCAAAAGGTGTGCTTTACAAGACCGATGGGTTTCGAAAACCTTCGATTAATGCGGCGTTATCCAAAGAGATGGCGTGGTCGTCGCATACGCCTATCGTACCACGAACCGCTCTTCTAAAAAAGAGCTATCGGATATCGGAGAGTTTGTTTCGCTTTCGTAGATCACGCGCCGATCCAGCAGATCGACAACGGGATTCACTTGTCCGCGCTGCGGTTTCATTGACAATCGTGTCCGATGTCGGTATAATCGTCGCATTGATCCCTATGTGTTCGCGATACGGCATGGGAATCGCCTAAAGGAGAGAAGATGAAACCGATCGTTCAAGAGGCGCTCTCACAACTCAAAAAAACACGCGGGAAACGGAAATTCCCGTTCTATGAGGTTGTCATTGATATACAAAACGGTTTGGAACCTGCTCAAAGGCTCGCTTTCGCCCAAGAATTCCTGGCTTTGGCGGAGCGGATAAAAGACATCCATGCCCAAGCCAACGCCCACAATGCCTTGGGAGGAGCTTATTATCAGCTTCGGAAACCAGATGAATCCGCCTATCACTTTCAGCAGGCGCTCGCCTTCTTCGAAACCCTCTCCATCCCATCACAGATTGCGAAGCTTTATCGGAACATCGGAATCGTGTTTTGGGAAGTCGGAGACTACAATCAAGCGCTTACCTATTACCAAAAGTCTCTGAGCATCGTCGAAGATACCGATGATACCAAGGGAATCGCCCGCACCTACAACAACCTGGGGAGTTTGTACGGGATACTAAACCGTAATGAAGAGGCGTTAAACTACTTCGAAAAAGCCCTCGATTTGGCGAAAAAAGAACAGATGCAAACCCAGATCGCCTATTTATACAATAACATCGGCGAGATTCATCTGAATAACGGCGATCCGAAACGGGCGTTGGAGTACATGAACCTCTCGATCGAAGCGTCGAAAACCAATCCCGATAAAGCCAATGTCGATTTTGCCCTGCTCAACATCGGAAAGGCTTACCGCCTTTTACATCAGAATGAGGCTGCGAAAGAATCGATCCGTTCCTGTCAAAACCTGGTCCAGCGCGGCCAGGATTTCGGTCTTCAAGCCAGTTGCGCGCTTGAGCTCGCGCGTATCGAGATCTCACAGGGGCAATACCGCCTCGCAGTCGATCACCTGGAAGCCGCTCTCGTGCTGGCGGAAAAATCGCAGGTCAAGAGCCTTTTACTGGAAATCTATAAGGAATTGACCGAAACCCTTCCGATTGTCGAAGACTATCGCAAAGCGGTGGATTATTTCCGTAAGTACGTGAACGAGAAAGAAAACTATTTCAGTGAAAAAACCGCGAAGACCCTTGCCGAGATGGAAACGCGCGCGCGTATCCAAAAAATGACCCAGGAAGCGGAATTTTTGAAACAAAAGAATGAAGCGTTGAAAACGGCTTTTCGTAAGATGGAACAGATCGCCCGAACCGACGAATTAACCGGTCTGCCGAATCGGAGAGAGATTATGAGAAAACTGAAGGAGCAGGTCCATCTATACGAAAGAAAACAGATTCCGTTCACGGTCGCGATTGCGGACCTCGATTTTTTCAAGAATCTGAATGACACCTACGGGCACTTGGAAGGGGATAAGGTTTTGAAGAAACTGGGAAAAGTGGTTTCTTCGACTTTGAGGGGCGAAGACTTCATCGGCAGATGGGGCGGTGAAGAGTTTCTGCTAATCTTTCCCGCAACAGCGTTGGCTGAGGCAACGATCGTTGCGGAGAGAATTCGCGCGAAAGTGGAAAAGACCTCTTTTTCCAAACGGAAAAGAATCTATCATGTCACCCTGACCATCGGTTTAGCCCAAATGGCGCCCGAACGGACGATCGATGATCTGGTATCTGAAGCCGACCAATGGCTTTATCAAGGGAAAGCCGAAGGTAGAAATCGTGTTCGGAGCCTGATGCCTTCCTGAATCCACAACCCGCGATCGACAGCCTAACCTTCTTCCCTAAAGGGGGCCCTTCTCCGCCATTACTTTCCGAACCTTACGGGAAACCTCGTTCTCTGCGCAAAAAACCGCTCATAACGGGTCTAACGCCCCGATTTTTACGGATCGGTGTGTTATAATCTCACAACACATTATTTTCGGAGGAGGATTCGTTGTGAGCAAGATGATCCATCAGTCGGCCAGAGCGCCAAAACCCGTAGGCCCCTATTCTGTGGGGGTATCGTACAAAGACCTGTTGTTTATTTCGGGCCAAATCCCCTTAAATCCGATAACCAACGAAATGGTGACCGGAAGCCTCGAAGCTGAAACGCGCCAGGTCCTGGATAATTTGAAAAACCTGTTGGAAGATTTCGGGTCTTCATTAGAGGATGTATTAAAAGTAACGGTTTTTCTTATCGATATGAAACAATTCGCCGCCTTTAACGCCATCTACGCGGAATATTTCAAAACGACCCCCCCGGCCCGTTCCGTCATACAGGTCGGTGCGCTTCCGAAAGGCGCGAATGTCGAGGTAGAGGCGATCGCGATAAGGAAAGGAGCCTGATCTATGCGTTTCAGCCAAGCCTTGGAACGGATCAGCGGGACCGTGGTCACAGGAGATCCCGAATCGCTGGAGGTTTCTCAGGGCATTACCTGTGATTTGCTCAGCGAAGTAATGTCTCATAACGGAAAAGCGGACCTTTGGATCACTGTGCAATCGCACTCGAACATCGTTGCCGTGGCTCTTATCGTTGGGGTAAAAGCGATCATTCTGGCTAATGGTCGGGATTATAACGCCGATACCGTTCAAAAAGCCCGGGATGAGAACGTATTGCTTGTGAAAAGTCCGTTAGGAGGGTTTGAACTCAGCGGTATCTTTTATGAGATGCTTCAAGGCTGATTTTCATATCCACACCTGTATATCGCCCTGCGCCGATATTACGATGACCCCATCGGTGGTCGCCGAAAGGCTTGTACGGTATGGTATCGACTGGATCGCGATTACCGATCATAATACGACGCGGAATGTTCAGGCCTTTCAGAAAGCGTTATCTCGAAACGGGATAAAAGTGATGCCCGGAATCGAGATACAAACAGTGGAGGATGTCCACATCCTCGGTTATTTTCCCGATGTGGAAACCGCCGAATCGGCCGGCCGCGCGGTAGAGCAGCGGTTACCTCCTGTCGCGATTGATCCGGAGAGAGACGGGTATTCGTTGTTGGTTGATGAGACCGATGTGTTTATGGATATGGTGACGCTACCGTTTGGCTTTCCGACTTCCTTGAATATCGAAGAAGCCTTACGATTGATTGGAAGCTTTGGAGGATTGCCGGTTTTTGCGCACGTTTTTCGCGGATTGGGGTTGTTTTACCAAATGGGGATTCTTCCTGAAAGCGCGAAGGGGATTCCCTTAGAAGTCTATTTGTTAGAAAAACGCGCGCTTATTCCCGCGTACTGTGGCACTTTTCCCACAGCGCTCTTCAGTTCGTCGGATGCCCATACCCCCGAGGCTTTGGGAGACGCCAGAATGGAGATCTGCTGTGAGAGTCGCATTTTTTCTGAATTTTTGAAAGCGGTTCGAGCTGAGGCAGGAAGGAGCATTCGGTTATGTCGATGAGAACGCTGGCGGATCACGTTCTCGATATCGCGCAAAATGCGATCAATGCGGGGGCGACCCGCATCCGGTTGAGGGTCGAAGAAACCTCGGAAATTTTCCGTTTTCGCGTCATAGATAATGGAAAAGGGATGGATCCCCCCACGCTCGAACGGATTTTCGACCCGTTTTATACCACGCGGGACAAAAAAATCCGCCGTTTCGGTTTAGGATTGCCGTTCTTGCGGGAAGCGGCCCGGATGACGGGCGGGGATGTTCGAATACAGAGCGAGAAAGAGAAAGGGACACAGATCGAGGTCCTTTTTTATCCCGCTCACATTGACTGTCAACCGATCGGGGATCTTGGCAGCGTCTGGTTTTCATTATTGTCCTATTCTCCGAATATCCATTGGTTTATCTCCAGACAGTATCAGGAAGATGAATACGAGATCGACAGCGCCGTTTTCGCCAAGATGATGCGCAGACCGGATGACTTTTATGACCCCGCCTTTTTACGTTTGATGAAAGAGTCTTTGCAGGAGTTGGAGGATTCGATCCTCGGAATAGGATAAAAAGACCGAAAGAGAGAAAAATCAAAAGGGTGTTATTATGATCTACTTATCCAAACTCAACGGCGATACCTTTGCCCTTAACGATGATTTGATCGAATCGATCGAGTCCAGACCCGATACGACCATTACCTTGTTGAACGGCAAGAAGATCATTGTGAAAGAGTCGCTTGAGGAAGTATTTCAGAAGGTTCTCGAGTTTCGGAAGGTGAGTTTCGCCTCATTGGGCGCGTTGGCGAAATGGGTCGGTCAGAACAAAAGTCAATCGCAGGAGACGAAAGAATCCGGCTGCGATGCGTGTTAGCGGTTTCTGTCGGTTAGGTGGCTCCTCAACGGAGGGATACAGTTGGATATTTCCACGCTGTTAGGACTGGTAGTAGGTATAGCGGTCATTGTTTTGGGTTTAGTATCGAGTGGAGACGTTTCGGTTTATACGGGAAAGGATTCGATCATGTCCATGGTAATCGTTTTAGGCGGCGCTATTGGAGCCGTTTTTGTCGGTTATCCGAAGTCTAAATCGCTAAAGATCTTCCAGGTTATTCTGAGTACCGTGCAAGAACCGAAGCTGGACTATATCGACGCGATTCGCACGCTCGTTTCTTTTTCGGAAAAAGCGCGGCGCGAAGGGCTGTTATCGCTCGAAGGCGATATCTCCGAGCTGAAGGATCCCTTTATGCAAAAAGGGATCCAGCTGATCGTGGACGGGACCGACCCGGATCTGTTGAAAAGTATGATGGAGATAGAGATCGATTTATTGGACGCGGATCTGACCATGAACGGAAAGATGCTCGAAAGCGCCGGAGCCTACGCCCCCGCTTTCGGAATGTTGGGGACGGTTATGGGTTTGATCGCGATGCTGCAGGCTTTGAATAATCCCGACGCGTTGGGGCCTGCGATGGCGGTTGCCCTAATCACGACGTTTTTCGGTTCGCTGTTCGCGAATGTCTTCTTTTTACCGATGGGTGAGAAACTTGGTTTGCGGAAGGATACCTTTGTGATGCATCGACAGATGATTCTGGAAGGGGTCTTATCGATTCAGGCGGGAGACAACCCGCGACTTCTCGAAGAAAAGCTAAA
This sequence comes from Thermotogaceae bacterium, assembly GCA_012744415.1. Classification (GTDB taxonomy): domain Bacteria; phylum Thermotogota; class Thermotogae; order MWEM01; family MWEM01; genus MWEM01. The sequence goes on along the minus strand of JAAYCF010000056.1, from coordinate 12,614 downwards.
AACCTTTTTGCCAGCGGATGCCCGGAAGACTTATGAAGCGGCGAGCCCATCGAAGGAGTGATCGGGATGGCAAAAAAATGCCCACCGTGTAAGAAAGGCGCCGCATTATGGTTAACGACCTATGGCGATATGATCACATTGATGCTCTGTTTTTTCGTCGCCTTGTTAGCCTTTTCATCGATCAATCCCGGAAAGTTTCAGGAGGTCGCCAGCGGTATCAGTATGGTCTTTGCGGGGGCGCCCCCCAGCGTTTTAATGGGTGGGAAAACAACTGTTTCGGACCCAGTTATTTCGAGCAACCCCGGTGTGAAGGAAGAAATTATACGGATTAGTGAAGACGAGAGTTTCAAAGGGAAGTTGTCCATCATCGAAAACGAAGAGGGGACCTTGATCATGCTTAGCGAGATGGCGTTCTTTGAGCCTTTCTCCGCGAAATTGACCGCCGAAGCGAAAATCGTATTAGAAAAGATCGGTGCGGTCGTAGTCGAGCACACGACCAATATGCTCGAGATGCGCGGTTTCACCGATGACCGGATTCCCCCCGAAAATTCCGTGTACCCCTCGAACTGGCATTTGGGAGCCGCCAGAGCGGCCAGTATTACGAAATACTTTTTGGAAGATCTGAAGGCGAAACGGATCGCTGAAAGAGTGGTCGATATCCGCAACGGGCGGTTCGATCCCGATTTTTATTACGATCCGAGACGGTTTGTGCCTGTCTCCAAAGGTGATATCGAGATTTTGTCGGAAGTCCATGCGCTGGACATAGAAGCGAAAAATCAGTTAGAGTTGCTGGACTACCAGCTAAAAGACGGAGAGATCTCGCAAGAGCAGGCGAATGCCAAACTAAGCGCGTTGAAAACTGAATATCAGACTGCCATCAACGAACTTCGGTACCAGTTTCAACGGGTGGATATTCTGATAAAGCGGGAAAAGGTGAGGTGAGCGTCGTTGCCAGAAGCTGACGATATACCAGCGGTAGAAGATTCAAAATCGAAGAAACCATCCATCAACATCCTCGGATTGCTCATTTCGGTGGTTGTCGCCGCCGTTGTTTCCGGAGGGGTTACCTTTGTCCTGGTGCGATTCGTATTAGGGACAAATGACCCGGGTACCGGTCAGCAAACCGCGACACCGACGGCGCCGATAGAGATCCGCGTCCGCTTTATCGTCGAAGGTTCGAATAAAACCTTTATGCTAAAAGGCGGCAAAAGCGTCGTCGTGGTCGATATGCTGAGTTTTACCGTCGGCAGCGACGGGTGCCGGGAAGCGATTGCGACGCGTAACGACCAGATTCTATCCTCGCTGCAAGACTTGTTTATACAAAAAGAGACGGTTGAAATGTCAAGCCCTGCGGGACTCGACCTGATCAAACGGCAGATTCGGGATTTGGTCAACCGCGTTACCGGATATATCGGAGATAAGGCGAAGTTCGGGGTGATCGAGGTCTTTACCTATATCAAGGCGATCGCTTCCGTTCAATAACACGAAAAAATGCTTTTTCGGGAGGGGGGTGAGCGAAGATGGCGGATACGCTCAGTCAAGAAGAAATAGATTCTCTTTTGCGCGCGGTGACCAAAGGAGAAGTCAGCGTCGAAGAGATCAAAAAAGAGGAAGAAAAAGCCAAGGTTAAGTCTTACGACTTCCGGCGTCCGATGAAGTTTTCGAAAGATCACACCCGAACCTTCCAGATGATCCATGAGAATTTCGCGCGATCTTTGTCCACTTACTTGTCCGGGAGACTGCGATTTTTCGTGGACGTCAGCCTGGGTCCGATCGAGCAGATCACCTACGGCGAATTTTTGAAGTCCGTTCCCAATCCTACGTATATGGCGATCTTCACGGGATCAAGTCTGAACGGCAGCGCGATTTTGGAGATCAACCAAACGATTATCTTCGGGATGATTGATCGCATCCTTGGGGGCGCCGGAATGTCCATAACGAAGTCCCGCTCCTTGACCGAGATTGAAACGAATATCGTCAGGCGGGAGACTATGCGCTTTTTAACCCTACTGAGAGACGCGTGGGTAAACGTCATGGAATTTGTCCCCGAGATCGAAAACACCGAATCGAACCCGCAATTCGTACAAATCGCGCCAATCAACGATATGACGCTGCTGATCACGATGGAAATTATGATCGGGACCATCGAAGGTTTTATGAATATATGTATTCCAACCTCTGTCGTGGAACCTTTCACGGAAAAAATCACGAATCAGTTCTGGTTTTCGTCATCCGAAAAAAAAGAAAAGGAAGAGCTTACCCCGAAGATCGCTCGCAATCTTCAGAACACGCCAATCTCGCTGCAGGCGATTTTGGGAAAGACGCGCTTGAGTGTGGGGGAGCTGCTCTATTTGCAAAAAGGGGACGTTCTGCGGTTAGACCAGTACCATGACCAGGAGATCGACATCGCGATCGGAGACTTTCCGAAATTTAAAGCGATTCCTGGTAACCACCGCGGAAAGAAGGCCGTGAAAGTCACGGGTATTCGGCATGAGACGATGGAAGACCAAGAAGAAGAGTTCGACCTTTCGGCTTGGATTCCAAAGAAAGGAGAATGATCTGACGTGGCGGATTCCGGAAATTTCCTCACTCAGGACGAACTGGATGCGCTCTTGGGGGCGATTAGCGGGGGCGGAGACAAGCCACAGGCTGAGTCCGCCATTCCTGCAGGAGGGTCGGCCAAACTGACCCCCGAAGAATTGGATATGATCGGAGAAGTGGGAAACATCATCATGGGTTCCGCTGCCACCGCTCTGTTTACGATTATCGGCAAAGAAGTGCAAATCACGACGCCGGAAGTGAAAACCACCAAACTGAGCGAAGTCCGAAATACCTTCCGAGATGAACGGCTTGTTACGACCTTGGAATTTCATCAAGGACTTTCCGGATTGAACGTTTTGGTGATGGACAAGGGAACGGCTTTGATCATAGCGGATTTAATGATGGGAGGAACCGGCACAGAGGTTAGCGGAGAATTAGACGATCTGAAGACCAGCGCGGTCGGGGAAGCCCTGAACCAGATGATGGGAACCGCTTCTACCGCCATGGCCGGCTTTTTGAAAAAACCGATCGCGATTACCCCGCCGAATGTCGGAATCTCGGACTTCTCGCAGGCGCAAGTACAATTTCCGGAGATCTCTACAGAAGGCGATACCGAAGCCGCGGTCGTTTCGTTCCGTATGGAAATAAAAGATTTAGCGGTGACCGATATCTATCAAATCGTGCCGATCTCGTTCGTTAAGCGCTTGTACGCACTCTTCACAGCAGGGAAGACGCCTGCCCAAAAACCGGCTCCGACTCCAGCGCCGCAAGCGAAACCTGTGCCGGTAGAGCAACCCGTGGCGACTGCGCCGAGAATGGAAGCCTCTCCGGATATGGGATACTTTCCCCCTCCACCTCAGAAACAAGACCCGGTCACCGTACAAAAAGCCGAGTTTGAGGATTTTTCCTCAGAAAATCTTGTGCAGTTGCCAAAACAACTCGAATTGCTCTACGACGTTCCGCTCGAGATTACGGTTGAGTTGGGACGCAGTCGATTGACTTTGAAAGAGATACTCGACTTGAATATCGGGTCCATCATAGAGCTCGATAAGTTGACCGGGGAGCACGTGGATATCTTGGTCAACGGCAAAGTGATCGCGAGAGGAGAAGTCGTCGTCGTGGAAGAGAGCTTCGGCGTCAGAGTGACCGAAATCATCAATCCGCGTGACCGGCTGAGAACTCTTCGATGAAAAAACCGTTCCTCGCGGCCCTGCTCCTGTGCTTTTGTGTGTTGACGGCCTTCGGCGTTGAACAAGAGGGCATTTTGACTTGGAGAAAGATGGTGCGTACCTTCGCGGGCGCGACACACCTCCACGCGAAAGTATACATAAGAATGCTCCTTCAGGAGAACAAAACCACCGTGACGGAGACCCAATACGGATTAGAGTTCTGGGTTCGGGATCTAAGGGATTATCGCCTGGATATCCTGGAACCGGAGGTTTTAGCCGGGATCACCTTCCTGTTTCGCTACCGGGAGAATTACTTTTCCGTCCTGGATCAGCGAACGCAAAAGCGGGCGAACCAACGAGTATCTTTAGATCCTGTCGGAACCCCAGCGTTGGGATTTGATCCGCAAGAACTGGTCAGCAATTTCGCGGATTTTTTATTAGGACTGATCGAAACCTATAACCCCCTGTTGTCGCTCAGTTACCAAAAAGAGGCCGAACGCCATGTCTACACCTTGCTCATCCGAGAACCCGCGATCTTAACCATTTTCAAAAAAGAATACCCGAAGATCCTCATTGTGGTGGATCAAAACGAGCGTTTAGAAAGCATTGTCTTGCAGAATCAGAAGACTCAGGAAACGCTGGAGGTTTACTTCGAGGAACTAACACTGAGTACAGTGCCCCAATCAGGGATACAGGAGGCTTTTTCCATCCGCGAATCGGAGTATCCGCTAATCGACTATATCGATTTGCGATGAAATACGCTATTGATCCTTTTTTTCGGGACTATCGATCTCAGCCAATACGGCCTGTAAGATTCTCTTCCTCAGAAGTTCGGGATCCTGTTGGCCATCCAGTATGACAAACCGTCCGGGGTATCGCTCGGCTAACGTCAGATACCCGTGGCGAACGCGATGGAAGAACTCTTCTTTTTCCCCTTCCAAACGATCCTTTTCTTTGCTGGATAACCGTTTTTCTGCTTCCTCAACGGAGATATCGATGAAGAAGGTTTTTCCGGGATAGCGCTTTTCGATTGCAAAATCGTTCAACCCGATGATCTCTTCAACTGGTAAAAGCCTTCCAAAACCTTGATAGGCGACGGAGGAATCGGCATATCGATCCAGTAGAACAATGACTCCCTTTTCTAATAACGGGAATACCTTCTCGTGAACCAACTGCGTTCTGGAAGCCACATACAATAACACTTCCGCGCGCTCGCATATCGGAATACCGTTGTTAAGCAGGACGATCCGACGCAGCTCCTCACCCAAACAGGTACCGCCGGGTTCTCTGAAAAGCTCCACTCGATATCCTAACGCGAGAAGGTCTTCCCGAATTCCGTTGATTTGTGTGGTTTTGCCGCAACCATCGATACCTTCAAAGGAAAAAAGAGAACCTCTCTTTTTCATAGCCCTTTTCACACCTGAGGATCGGGATAGACGAGGGTCCCGATATGTTCTTCGAGAACCGCTTTCAGTAAATTATCCTCTTTGAAGAAATTCAAAACGTGAATCGGTATGCCGTTGCGTTGGCAAATCGAAAAGGCTTCGATATCCATCACTGTCAGATTGAGCCGGATGGCTTCATTGAACGAGATGCGATCGAACCGTTTCGCCTCGGGATGGATCTTTGGATCTTTGGAATAAACGCCGTCCACCTTGGTGGCTTTGATCAACAGATCGGCTTCCATTTCAACGGCCCGTAGCGCCGCGGCGGAATCCGTTGTAAATAAGGGGTTCGAGGTTCCTCCGGCAAAAATGGCTACCGCGCCGTTTTCTATGCTTTGATGCAGACTGTCATAACGAACGGGATAGACTCCCGGAAGGTCGACGATGTTCGAGAATACGACGGAACGGATGCATTGGCATTCCAGAACACTTTTCAGGTAGAGGGCGTTGATCACCGTTCCCATCATGCCGATCTGGTCGGCGTAAAGGGGACTGAGTTGCTTCAGTTCCGAACCGCGGAAATGATTTCCGCCGCCGACAACGATCCCTAATGAAGCGCCCATATCGATTACTTTTTTGAGTTCATTGGTCAAATACTGTAACCTTTGTGGGGTGAAACCGCGTTCCCCTACCCCGGAAAAAGCTTCTCCGCTTATTTTCAAAAGGATTTTATGGTACAACGCAAAGCCTCCCTTATCGATAAAATAAAACCCCCGAAAGGGGGTTTTATGAAATTACTCTCCGATTTTCGCGCGGTAAAATTTAACGACTTTGACGGTGCCGCCCAACGCTTTAGAGGTCTCTACCAACATCTGGGTAATGGGCAAATTAGGGGGTAAAGCATACTCCTGCAGGAGGAGGCAACGGTCTTCGTAAAACTTTTGAAGCTTTCCCTCAGCGATTTTTTCAAGGACATTCTGTGGTTTCCCGGTCTCTTTCAACTGCTCGAGGTAGATCTCTTTCTCTTTGGAGAGAACGGTTTCCGGAACATCCCCTTTATCCACGTACTCTGGGGCTAAAGAAGCGATATGCAAACTCAAATTCTTACCCAACTGCTCCAGGGCTTCTCCGGTCTTTTCGCTTTCGAGTTCCAGCAAAACCCCGATCTTCTTGTTATGGTGGATATAGTGGAACAAATGAGAGGTTGGGGAAGTTTGAAATTTGCAATAATCTCCGAGCTGTATGTTTTCTCCAATTTTAGCCACAAGTCCGGTTAAGTGCTCTTTGTAAGCATTGGCCGATTCCTCGCTCACCGCTCCTCCGCTGGAAATGGGGGCGTTATCGGCAAAGTCTTTCGTTAACTCCATCGCCAGGGTCTTAAATTCCTCTGTTCTCGCGACGAAGTCGGTTTCGCACATCACAGATAGCATCGTCGCTTGTTTGCCGTCTTCGGATAAAACGACAGAAACGATCCCTTCATTGGTCGTCCGGCCGGAACGCTTGGCCGCTGCCGCCAACCCTTTTTTTCGGAGGTACTCCACAGCCTTCTCCATGTCCCCCTGGCTATCGGCGAGGGCCTTTTTGCAATCCAGAATCCCGGCTCCGGATACTCTTCTCAGTTCTTTCACTTGATCCATCGAAACTTCCATCTTCCATCATCCTTTCGCGTACAGTATTTAAAAAGTCCGCGATATTATACTATAAATGAAAGTTTTTTCGATGAACGACGAACCCGTGAGCCGGAATAGGAGAAAGTTACTTAATATTAATCCAGATCTGGAGTTGTGATGTTGGATTGGTTTGAACCTGAACCTGCCCCTGCTGAGAGGGATTGGGCTGAACGACGACCTGGTTGCTCTGTTGTTGACCCATCTGCTGCATCATCCAAACGCTGCCGTTCCCGAAGGTGTCTAACACGACGGAAGCATAGGTCCATGCATTCCAGCCCGGTCGGAAAAGGCGCAAAACCACATTCGAACCGTACATGGCGCTGCCGATAAAGGAGGCGAAAGCATTCTGGTCGATGGTATTCATGTATTGCAGCCCGTACATCTGGTACCAGGGACCCGAGATTTGGCTGGATAACGGGAAGTACGGGTTGAGTTGCATCACGAATCCTCCGTTGGGATTGTACGGATTGTTCCAGATTTGGCTGTTGGGGATCAGCAACGCTTCGGTGATAATGTCACCCGGTTGGATCACGCCGAAAGCCGGATACCCTGCGGCGGTTTGCTCCACTCTGAGCCCGTTGTAATAAGAGCCTTGCAGCCATCCCTGCCAGTTTGATTGCAGAATACCGAGACGGATCGCGAAAAGATTCACTGATAGCAGGAGGAATATCAGGAGTAGGATAGACAACTTCTTCATGCGCATCATTCTCTTTCGGCTGTGACCCAGGTTCCGCCTGAGGGTATGAAGAACGTAACGTTACTCCAAATATTGTAACTGTACGCTCCTCCGGAAAACTGCATCCATTGGCCGGTGCTGTTCATAATTTGCAGCTGTGTCCCTCCGGAAAAACCGGAAAATGTAGAGGTGCTGAAAGCCAAGATCGTCCCCCAATAGGATCCGTTTACATATAAATACACCTGGCTTGCGCGCGCATTGTTATTGACGGTGACCGAATACGTGGCGGTGATCGGTCCGATCGAACAGGAAGCCGCAGACAAGAAGACCATCAGCGTAACGGCGACGCTGATCAGGATTAACAATTTCCATCCTTTTTTCATATTCCTCACGCTCCTTTTGTCTCCCTCACGGGAAAGGTATGATTGTAGAGTATTATAACACGTTTTTTGAACGACCTTCTCCGATTCTGTTCCGAACGTGTTCCTCGTTTTGCTTCATCGAAAGTCGGAAGACGTTTTCGCGCCTTTAGCTCGAACTCAGGCGGTGTCAATGAACCTTCTCACTGGTACGGTAAAAGAAAAGAACCGACCTTCCGGGTCGGTTGGGTTGAAATCGTAAATTATTAATTCCGTAAAACGATTGGGCTAAGTCGGCTTCATTTAATCGCGACAATAGCGAGATACCCGTCACCTTGGGAACGCCCCAAAGCGGAGGTTCGGATAAATTAGCCGACTTCCTGTTCCACCGGTTCGCTCTTCAGCGCGGCGATCTCTTCCAGGAGTTTGCGTTCTTTCCGGTTCACCCGTTTCGGTATCGCCACATTCACTTTAACATAATGATCGCCCAATAATCCGCTTCTCAGGTCGGGTAGCCCTTTACCCCGCATACGGATCGTTTCGTTCGGTTGGGTGCCGGCTTCCAGTTTAAAGGGCATATTCCCTTCCAGAGTTTCGATCTCGATCGTCGCGCCCAGAATGGCTTGAATATAGCTAACGCCGACCTCTGAATAGATGTCTTTTCCTTGCCGTTTAAGTCGCGGATGGGATTGGACGCGGATCATGACATATAAATCGCCGGCGCTGCCCCCTCCGACCCCGGCATTGCCCGCTCCGGCAATCCGTAGGCGCATTTGGTCTTCCGCTCCGGCGGGAATCTTGACACGAATTTTTTTTCGCTCGGTCAGTCGCCCGTTTCCTTTACAGGTCGGACAGTTTTCTTCGGTGATTTTTCCGGAACCGCGACATCGGGGACAGGTGCGCGAGGAGGAGATATTCCCGATGAAGGTGCGGGTCTCTTGAACAATCACACCCCGGCCGCCACATTGCGGGCAGGTTCGAAAAGAAGTCCCGTCTTTCGATCCGTTGCCTTTACAGGAGTCACATGCCACGTACCGCTCGTATTCGATCTCTTTATCGAAGCCTTTCATAACGTCTTTCAAGGTTACCTGTACGCTGATCTGAAGATCTTCGCCGGCTCTGACGTAAGCGTCTTCGGGATTTGCCTGACGCGATCGCCCTTGATTCCCAAAAAACATATCGAAGATATCACCGACGCCTCCACCCCCGAAAAAGTCATTGAAGATGGATCCGCCGTCTCTTCCGCCGCCGGCTGTCCGGTAGTTCGGCGGTACCTGATCGCCCACAAAACCGTACCGATCGTACATCGCTCGTTTTTCCGCGTCCGACAAGACTTCGTAGGCTTCGGTAATCTCTTTAAACATCTTTTCGGCTTGGGCGCGGTCGTCTTGATGCAAATCGGGATGCCATTTTTTTGCCAGTTTTCTATAGGCTTTCTTCACGTCATCCTGTGTGGCTTCCTTTGTTACGCCCAATACTTCGTAATAGTCTTTTTTTGCCATCTTTTCACCTTCTTAATTCCGGATCGAGCTTCCGGAAAACAAATCTCGCTGCCTATTCCCCTTCGGGATTCCGATCCGTTTTAGATTTTGAATCATCGCCGGAATTGACGGTTTGAGGCGCGACTGCGGCTCGGACCTTTACAGGGATCAAGACTTTCCCTCTGAACTTGAATCCTCCCTCGACGACCTCCAGAACCGATCCTTCGGGTACGGTGTCTGTTTCCACTTTTTCCACGACTTCCTGTTCAAAGGGATCAAAAGGGAGCCCGATGAGCGCGTCAACCTTCTGCAATCCCTCGTTTTCCAGGACGGAACGCATCATTTGGTAGATCATCTCGTACCCTTTAAAGACGCGCTGAACCTCCGGAGATGATTTTTGCGCGGGTGTATGTTTTGTCGCGCGTTCAAAATTCAACAAGATGGGAATCATTTTTTCGATCAATTTTTCGTTGGCAGTATCCACTGTTCGCTGCTGCTCTTTCTGAGACAATTGCCGGTAGTGTTCAAAATCGGATTTTAGTTGTATGGCATATCGTTCTATCTCTTTTAAACGCTCTATCTCGGCCTCTTTAGACTTCAATTTTTTCTTCAACATGTCCATCTTTTCCTCAGCAGTTTTCAATCTTTACACCTCCCGCGAACGTCCCATGAGTGTGATCTTCGTGAGATACTCCGTCAAACGGTCGCCCGCATATTGTAGACTCTTTAAGTTATCCCAATAATCTGTCACCTTAGACGTAAAAACGACGATACGCCCGATCGGTTTGTCCTCCAATCGGTAGCCTGTGAAAAAGAGCGAAAAATCGAACAGCTCTTCGCGACGCATCTCGCGTCCGATATTGATCGCGGTCGAGTGGCCATCCTCCTGCAATTCATCGAAAAGGGATGTCAGTTTTCGTTCATTCTGCATAAAATCGAGGAATTTTTTCAGACTCTCCTTCGGGATCGAATCATCTTGGATGAGCTTTTCCATACCATGTTTATGATATTTCACCTGCGTTGCCTGTTGAACCATCTTTCCCAAAAACAGCAATAGTGGTTCATAATGTGAATCATACCAGGTATGGTCTTGAAAGTGAATCGTTTCCAGCAACGGCTTGACTTCCTCAAGCGGTAATCCGTGCAATTTTTGCGTGAGGTATTGTTCCAGAGAGCTCGCTTCCAGACTATCTTCCAAAAACAGCAGGAAACTCTCCGCCAATCCCATGTCGGTCATCAGAACAACCATCCAGTAATTCTTCGCGATTTCGGATATCGCAATCCTCTGTATCCGCAACCGATCGATAAAGGGTCTTTCGATCACAGCCATCCCGTTCATCCAATGAGACAAAAAGACTGTCACGTTCTGCAAATAATCCTCGACATTGGTTAAGGCGAACTCGGAGACCGTTTCCAACTCGGCTGACGCCTTCGTGGCTTCCTGTCGTACGCTTTTCAAACATTCCACGTAGAAACGCAGGCCTTTGTCCGTGGGCACGCGCCCTGCGGATGTGTGCGGCTGCTCAATATACCCGAGACCTTCCAGGGTTTTCATCTCGCTACGTATCGTCGCGCTGCTGCATTCCAGATTGGTGATCTCAAGGATTCGTTTTGAGCTGATCGGAACTCGCGAAGTCACATATTCGTGAATGACCCCGTATAGGATCTTGCTCTGCCGTCCCGTTAATTCCATCCTTCTTTTTCCTCCAAATTAGCACTCTAATATAATGAGTGCTAATACGTGTATGCTACCATGCTTACGGGTTTTTGTCAAGTCTGTTCTCACGGGAAAAGAACGATTAATGACGGTTTAGACGGCTTTCAAACATCTTGGGTTCAAGAACCTTCGCACGAGAGCGCATCCGGTGGTTTTTCCACACAGCCCGGAGAAAGGTACCGCGGAATTTACCGGGATCAGCTCCTCTGTTGAAGCGCGCGCGCAGCGGCGGGCCCTCTTAGAAACAAAAAAAAGGAAGCGGCTATCAGTAAGATTCCCCACAGGTACGGATCATAAAAGATTTCCGGAGGAATCGGCAGGTAACGGGTAAACAGGCGGGTGTTCGATATAGAACCAACGACGATGAGAAAAAAGTAAGAAGGCCAGATCCAGAGAGACTGGGCGGAATACCCTTTTTTAAGGATACCCGGGTAGAGGATTCCCAATAGAAACAGCGTTAAAGAGAACATAAAAAAGCTTTCTCCAACCGGAAGGCCGGGATTCGAAAGACGATTCGATTTAGATAACAAGAAGGCGAAATTACCGAGCAATCCAATCCCGCTCAAGGCGAAAATAAAGAGTATTCTCGAAACAAAGACCGTTTGCGGTTTGAGTGGCAGTCTCCTGAGAATCTCATAACCTTTGTAGCGTTCTTCATTCTTTTCGAGCATGACAGCGCTCCCCGCAAAGACGAGCAGGGGTACGAAGAGGTTCGGGAACCCGCATCCATAGCACAGAAAAACGATCAAAGCCAACGGCCCATGCCAATCCGATCGATCCAGCCACAGGCTAATGGCGTCCAATCCAGACTTTAAGCTGGTTTTATCAGAGAACAAAAAGAGTTGAGCCAAAACGAGTGACGATAAGATTAAAACCCAAAACACTTTGAAAAAGAGATGATAGCCGAATCGATAGATACCCCAATAAAGCAGTATCTCGAAGAGCAAGATCCCTGCGATGATCAGAAGGTAGACGGAAGTCAACGCCAAAAAAAACGTTTCTTGACTATAGAGACTGTAATCCGCCAACCAGGAAAGGATGCCTAAAACCAAGAGAATGACCGCGCTTCGGAAAACCTTCACGCAGACCAGTCGGATCGTTGTGATCGGTAGCGCGAATAGCAGCGCGTATCCTCGCTGCCGATCTTCTTTACTCTCGATCATCGAGATCTCGCCAATCCCGATCACGGGGAAAAATAGGAGAACCCTAAAAAGAATGAGCGGATAGATAAACGCCTCGGAAGCGAAGGTATGAAAAAATACGCCAGTGAAGGCGTATAACGCACCCATCACGATAAGAAAAGGGATGACCTCCCGTAGATCTTTCTTCAGCAATGGGAGCACGTTACGCCCCCCCTCACCAACTCCAAAAGGATATCATCGAGAGAGAGGCTTTCAATTTTTACGCTCTGGTTTTTTATTGACGGGCCAAGCATCGGTCCGATGGCTAAGTATTCGTTTGTTATCCCATTTGAGCCAAAGGGCGTTGCTTTTTTCGAAAATAACCGGCTGGAGACGGCATCGGGTAACGCCGATAGATAATGGATTCGTTTCCAGTTAGCCATCAGAGTGTCCTTTTCTGAAAGAGAGCGGACTTCTCCGTCTATCAAAAACATT
>JAAYCF010000055.1 GCA_012744415.1 Thermotogaceae bacterium | reverse complement strand
GTATCCGTTCACGGGCCAAAGTGATCCATTTTTTCAGATGCGCGTTTTCCGGGAACAGTTCCAGCACTTTCTCGTCGGTTTTATAGATATCCTCCTCTTTTCCGGACAGGGCAGCCCATCGAAACGGCCCATTGCCTTCGCAAAAGAGAGGGCGGATATACTCGGGCATGTATCCGACGATCTCGAAAGCATCTTTTTCTCCGTGATCAAAGGCTAACCGGCGAAGGTTGTTTCCATATTCGAAAGTTTTCGCGCCTCGTTTCTGAAACTCCAATAGCGCCCGTACGTGGACAAGAACTGTATCGTAGACCCGTTCCATATATCCTGCCGGGTCGTTTTCCCTAAGTCTGACAGCCTGCTCGAAAGTCATTCCCATCGGAATATAACCGTTAAGCGGGTCGTGCGCCGCCGTTTGGTCGGTCAACGCGTCCGGGATTAACTCTCTTTTAAACAGCTCGGGATAGACATCGCCCACATTTCCCAATAACCCAATCGAGAGCGCTTTTTCCTCTTTCAACGCTTTTTTCAGCCAGAGGATCGCTTCATCGAGATCGTTGGTCCACACGTCGACATATTCTTTTTCTATTCGCCTTTCGATCGCTCTCTTATCGGCTTCGACCACTAAAGCGACGCCTTCGTTCATGGTGACGGCCAAAGGCTGCGCGCCGCCCATCTCTCCCAATCCGGCGGTCAATACCCATTTGCCCTTCAACGTGCCGCCGAAATACTTGCGGGCGCACGCGGCGAAGGTTTCGTACGTTCCCTGCAATATCCCTTGGGTTCCGATATAGATCCAACTACCGGCCGTCATCTGGCCGTACATAATCAACCCGCGTTCCTCTAATTCGCGAAAATACTCGATCGACGCCCATTTCGGCACCAGCAAGGAATTCGCGATTAAAACCCGCGGCGCCCATTCGTGAGTGCGAAAGACCGCAACCGGTTTACCTGATTGAATCAGGAGTGTTTCATCCTCTTTCAAACGTCTCAAAGTTTCGACGATCTTGTCATAACAAGCCCAGTTTCGAGCGGCTTTACCGTTCCCTCCGTACACAATCAGGTGAGCCGGATCTTTTGCCACTTCCGGATCAAGATTATTCATCAGCATCCGCATAGGCGCTTCCGTCATCCAGCTACCGCAGGATAACGCGTTTCCGCGCGGAGAGCGAATTACTCTGTCCATGGCGTCCTCCTTCATTTTTGGCGCGAGATACTCGCAGTATCCGCCATCATCCCTGTCGTTGCTTATCCCAAACCGATTTGACTGTGGTAGCGATCAAAAAAGGCTTTCCGATAGGCATCGAACCGGTTTTCCCGTATCGAAACCCGTATCTTCTCCATCATCGCGGTTAAGAAGCGAATGTTGTGTAAACTGCCCAAAACCATCCCCGCGACTTCTCCCCGGGCATAAAGGTGCTGTAGGTATCCCCTCGAAAAATGACGGCAAGTGTAGCAATCGCACTGGTCATCTAAAGGTTCTCGATTCCGTTTATACTTAGCCGCCTTGATATGCACCTTTCCGCTCGAAGTATAGAGTGTGGCGTGGCGAGCGCTTCTCGTCGGCAGCACGCAATCAAACATGTCCACACCTAACGCGACACCTGCGAAAATCAACTCCGGCGTCCCCACCCCCATGAGATAACGGGGTTTATGCTCAGGCAGCCAGGCGCATGTGGCTTCGAGCACCTCGATGGTGATCGATTCCGGTTCGCCGACGCTCAATCCCCCGATCGCATACCCGTCAAACGGGATTGAGGTGATCTGTTCTGCGCTTTCTCTTCGCAAAATCGGGGAAACGCCCCCTTGAACGATGCCGAAAACCATCTGGTCTTCCCTCGAATGAACCGCATGGAAGCGTTTGGCCCACTCATAAGTCCGTTTCAGGGCTTGACGTATATACGACTCGGGCGCATCGTGAGGCGCGCATTCATCAAAAACCATGGCAATATCCGACCCTAAGGCTTCTTGTATCTCAACCGTCAATTCAGGGGTGAAATAGTGTTCGGAGCCATCCAAAGGGGATCTAAAGACCACTCCTTCGTC
>JAAYCF010000399.1 GCA_012744415.1 Thermotogaceae bacterium | reverse complement strand
GTTTCGGCGCCACGCAACGTATCCGTGCGGATCCCTCCGTTCGGAAAAATCTGCCGATCATTGCTCTGAGCGCGGATGTGCTTTCCCAGACTTTACAACGGGCGAAGGAATCAGGAATAAATGATGCTATCCCCAAACCCATAGACCCGGCTGCGCTCTTCCAAACCCTGAAGCGATGGATTCCAGAAGGGGGAAGAGAACGGTTCACTGTTAAGGAATTTTCTTCACAACCGGCCGTCAATCCTGACACCAAAGAAAACCAGATAGAACAAATGAGGAGGATGCTCCCTTCGATTCGCGTCGACTGGGCCCTTTCAGGACTTTCCGGGAACGTTCGATTGTTTCGTGATATTTTGAAAAAATTCCTTCAAAACTACGAGGGTTTCGGTGAAGACTTCGAGAGACGGCTTAAAAAGGAAGATCGGGAAACTGCAGGACGAATGTTGCATACCCTCAAAGGCGTCTCAGCCCAGATTGGGGCGAAGAAGATTTACACACTCACAGAGCTCTCGGAATCGGCGTTGAGAGAAAATCCGCATACCGATGAAAAGCTTGATGCTCAACTAATCACGGCCTTGGAAGCAACTCTAAGCGAAATCCGAAAGTTCTTGCCTCTGCAACAGGAAGAAGGAGCTCCGATAAACCTTGGTCATGTCCCTACACTAAAAGAAAAAAGTCAACGGTTGAAAGCGTTGGAATTGGCGTTGGAAAACTATGACGCGCGAGCTGAAGATATCTATTCCGAAATGCGATTCTGGTTGGATCGGCCGCCTTGGACAGAGAAAGCGCTACTTTTGGAAAAGGCCTTAAAAAAATACGATTTCGATAACGCGTTGGAAATATGCCGAGAGGCTCTTTCGCAAATGGAAACCGAAGAGAAAGAGCCCAAATAACCAAGTATCCTGGCAAGTCGCGACTCCATAGGATCGGGCAACTAATTCCGTTACGGGCACCTCGGCCGTAAACCCGTGAACAGTATTTTGAGTTGTTTAACAAAAGTCGAGTATAAACAGTTATCGCGCGAGGCACATAAGGGAAATGGGGGGGAATGGAATGAACACCGTACTTGTGGTAGATGATGCCGTAGAAAATATCGATGTATTGAAAGGGGTATTGAAGAATGACTACAACGTAAAAGTAGCCACGAGTGGGCAGATGGCTCTCAAAGTTGCGGAAAAAACGATGCCCGATATCATCTTGCTGGACATCATGATGCCCGAGATGGACGGTTATGAAGTTTGTTTCTTATTGAAGAAAAACCCGCTCACCCACCGGATTCCTGTCATCTTTATCACTGCTAAAGATCAGGAGATCGATGAAGTGAAAGGCTTTGAAGTTGGCGCGGCGGATTACATCAACAAACCGATACGTCCGATGGTAACCAAAGCCAGAATCCGCACCCATCTTTCACTTTCGGATCAAAAACAGGCATTGGAGCATCAAGTGCGAGACCAAACCCATGAAATTTACCAAACCCGCCTCGAGATTATTAAAAAGTTAGGGCGGGCGGCCGAATACAAAGACAACGACACCGGTTTGCACAT
>JAAYCF010000398.1 GCA_012744415.1 Thermotogaceae bacterium | reverse complement strand
GGGGGGTTTTCAATGCTTTACAAAAAGTTCTTGCTATGCTTTTTCTGCTTCTGCCTTTGTTTTACGATAGCCTTTTCTTATGTAGCGCTTCGTCACTTCGTTAACTCGGGCGATACCGTCGAGAGCATCTGCCGTATCTACCAACTGCCTCAGTCGGTCTTTCTAGATTGGAATCAATCCGATTCCTCTATCAGACTGACTCCCGGCATGGTGGTCACCATCCCCTTTCCGAGCGGATTCGTTTACCGGGTCTCTGAAGGAAACAGTTTAAGTTGGATCTCCTGCGCCTTTTTTAGTGATTTGAATACAATTGCTTCCGCAAATGGCCTTAAGTTCCCATACACTTTGCGAATCGGGCAGGAGATATTCGTTCCGTATGCCGAAGTCGGAAGAAAGTTCTTCAATGAACCCGATAAATTGTTATGGCCTGTTTACGGTGAGATCAGCTCTCTTTACGGGAATAGAATACATCCCATTACAGGTTTGAAATCTTTCCACGCCGGTTTGGACATCGCCGCGCCGGAAGGAACGCCGATCTTTGCGAGCGCATCCGGTACGGTGACGATGGCAGGGGAAAATGGAGGGTACGGCATTATGATCGAAATTGAGAGCGCCACCCAGAAGTATCGTTACGGGCACCTGTCCGCCTTATGTGTCATGGTCGGCCAGCGGGTGAAAAGAGGTGACGTGATCGGGCGGATCGGAAGCACTGGCGATAGTACCGGTCCACACTTGCATTTCGAAGTCCGGAATCAGAAAAACCAAACCTTGGATCCTCTCTCTCAGTTACCCAATATTAAAAATATCTACCCGAAACATTAGGGAAGGAGTGATACGATGAACGATTGCAAAAAGATCCTCAACCTTTCGAAACGTTATGAGATGGATATGGTCCGTTTTTTGCGGGATATGATTCGGATTCCCAGCACATCGACTCAGGAAAAACGCGTGATCGAACGTATCGCCGAAGAGATGAAAACAGCAGGGTTTGACGAAGTAAAAATCGACCCCTTCGGAAATGTTATCGGCAGAGTCGGAAAGGGGGAAAGGGCGATTGCCTTCGATGCGCATATCGACACCGTCGGCATAGGCAATCCGGACACCTGGGACTTCGATCCCTTTGAAGGCAAGTATGAAAACGGGATCGTCTACGGAAGAGGGGCCAGCGACCAGGAAGCCGGGATGGCCGCGATGGTCTATGCCGGGAAGATGATGAAAGAGCTCGGTATGACCAACGATTGTTCCTGTTATTTTGTCGGATCGATTATGGAAGAAGATTGTGACGGATTATGCTGGCAGTATATCCTGCGAGAACGGGTATTACAGCCGGAAGTGGTGATCATCACGGAACCGACGAATCTTAACATCTATCGAGGCCACCGGGGACGCATGGAGATCCAACTCACCGTCGACGGAAAATCCTGCCATGCAAGCGCTCCTGAACGCGGGGATAACGCGATCTACAAGATGATGCCCATCGTATCCGGGATCGAAGCGCTGAACGAATGCTTGCGAAATGATCCCTTCCTTGGAAAAGGAACAGTCGCGGTAACTGAAATTGCCTCTGTGTCACCTTCTTTCAACGCGGTCGCCGACCGTTGCACCATTAGCCTCGATCGCCGGCTGACAGCGGGCGAAACGAAAGAGAGCAGTGTGGAAGAACTCCAGCGCCTGATGGATAAACACGGCATCGCTGGAAAGATCGAGGTATTACAGTATAAAACGCCCACCTACAAGGGTGTGGAATACCCTGTCGAAAAGTATTTTCCGACTTGGGTTTTCCCGGAAGAGCACCCTGTCATACAGCAGGCCGCAGCAACCTATCGAAGCCTTTTCAACCAAAATCCCTTGATCGACAAATGGACGTTCAGCACGAACGGGATCGCGACCGCTGGGATCTTTGGCATCCCGACCTTCGGATTCGGTCCGGCAAATGAAATTTACGCCCATAGCAATCAAGACCAGTGCCCTTCCGAGCACCTGGTCAAAGCTGCGGCATTTTACTGCGCTTTTCCCTCGTTTTATCGTTAACCGGATGAAACCCCGAGGGTAAACGGAACACATCGTGTCAAAAACAATCAGATTTTCGCTCTATATGGCCATTGCCACCTTGATGAGCCGGGTGCTTGGGCTTGTTAGGGACGCCATGTTCGCCAACGAATTCGGTAGCTCTCCGGAGTATGACGCCTATCTCGTGGCTATTTTGCTCCCGTTTTTTCTTCGGCGGATTTTTGGAGAAGGCGCTCTCCAAAGCGCCTTCGTTCCAATCTACAATAAACGGGCCTTGATTGATACCCGTTCCGGAATCCGTTTCGCGAACAGCGTTTTCACGGTCTTCGTTCCGGTTCTGATCCTCTGTACCATTATCGGGTATTATTTCATGCCTTCTCTTGTCTTCTTGTTCGCGCCGGGTATGGACCCGTCGATACGGGAATTGGCGGTGATGTGC
>JAAYCF010000005.1 GCA_012744415.1 Thermotogaceae bacterium | reverse complement strand
TGAACCATTTGCGCGCTTTCAATCGCTTGTAAAAAATCAGATCCCGGAGCCGTATTCATTTTATCTCCAATTTTCTTTTGAAAAGCGCCCAGTACCCGTTCAAAGTGAAGACCGGCGCCGTTACGCCGCTTTCGGGGAGCATTTTCTGTCGCCACCGCTCTCATCCGGCTTTCGTCGAGCTCAATGCAAACGGTGTCCGGCTGCTCTTCAAGAATGATTTTTTGTACGGCAGAAGCGCTATCCTGCGATACGTGCATCGTTCCGATCAACGTTATTTCCATCTGCGATTCGTCCAAAAATACTCTCCTGACTGTATCCACGGGTATCCCTCTTTTGACTGAACTGACCATCATTATATCACGATGGCCGCCACCGCATCGCAAACCGGCGCAATCAATCTCGAACGCGCCCGGCCGATCATACTTCGAGATTGACAATTAGAAGCATAAATGATAGAATATGAATGAATAATAATATATTCATTCTATTTACCGAAAGACCCCACAAAAACAATGAAACGACCGTGGACGAACGAAAACGCCATTTTTTAGCCATGTGAAGAAACCCTTAGGAGGGATCCGCCGTTGGACAAAAGCTCGGAGATTCGCCGATGCGGCAAGGCGCTGTTCATCGAGAAAGGCTATAAGAACACGAATATCGCCGATATCATGAAATTGGCAAATTTGGGGACCGGAACCTTTTACAACTACTATTCTTCAAAAGATGCGTTGTTTATGGAAATATACCTGGAAGAAAACCTGAAGCTGAAGAAAGAGATCATCCGCGCGACCGATATGGAGGCGGAACCCCTTAACGTGATCAAACAAATGCTCATGCTCAATCTGCAAGGGATGAGCGACCATCCCATTTTGAAGGAGTGGTACAACCGGGAGGTATTCGCAAAAATAGAACAAAATTTCCGGAAGCGAAATGGGATGGAAGGCATGGACTTTTTATACGACACGTTCCTTGATGTCGTTCGAAAATGGCAAACAGAGGGAAAAATGAGAAAAGATATCGATGCCGATATGATCATGGCCTTGTTTACCGCGATCATTACCGTCGAGACGCATAAGGAAGAGATCGGGTTTCATTACTTCCCTCAACTTGTGGAACACCTGTTGGAGTTCGTGATGAAAGGTTTAAGCGGGAGTAAGTAACGGAATAGAGGATTTTAAACGTGTGCGTAAAAGTATTTCCGGTGTTCATACTCTGAATAATGATGTCAATGGGCCTCTCCGCAACGGGAGAATACTACCCCTGTTCGGGTTGGCAAGGATACCGGATCGGCACGATTCGCGAAGAACTTCGCGATCTATGGACACGTTCGGAGACACTCCAAACCCTCCGAAACCTAAAATGGTCTTCGTTTCCGCAATGTGTGAGTTGTGAGGCTCAGAGGTATTGTAGGATGTGTCTCGTGAAAAATTCCAACGAAAACGATGGCAATCTATTCAAACCCTGCGTTTATGCCTGTCAGGAAGCCTTCCTTAAAAAACGTCTGTCCGAACGGCTTTTCCCGTAAGATAACGCCCCGGGAAATCGGGCGTCTCGGTTTCACGCAACCAGCCTTAAAAAACCAGATGTCTCACGCTTCGGATAACCAAAAAAACCAAAACGCGGAATGAGCGGCATTTGGGCGCGCGATCCAAATGCTCAAAACCTACGAATGCGCGCCGTAGAAACCCAAAATCCTCAAAGCCCGCAACGTATTCCACCGGCTAGGTTTTCGCGGCTCTTCCATATCGAAATGGATCGCTCCCGTATGCTTGGATCCGGCATTCCATCGCCCGTCTTTGCGCTGTTTACCTTTAATTATTTCCAAAGCAGGCGCCATCCTTTCATCGAATGGATGCCGAATGGATCGGAAATAATCAAGGGCGCGAACGATATCATAAAACCAACGCGGTGGAAACGGGGAATTCAGGAATTTGTCGCTGATTACCTGACCGGTTCGGTCTGAAAGATAGAAACGGTGCATCAATATAAACTGTCGGCTGGACACTTCCGCTTCCCGCAACTCCCCCAAACGATACGGATACCCTTCCTTGGCGTAAGAAGCGATGCCTTCAACAACGCATAAGGTCGTGTGTAAAGAGCTGTGCGAAGCTCCGGACCGGTTGAGCTGGCAGTTAAACCCGCCGTCTTTCATCCGTTGCGACAAGATAAAGTCGACCACGGAACTCAAGGCCTGTTCCCCGATTCCGAAGTAACAGGCGTAGTTCAGAAACATGCCGTTGATGCACACATCGCTTTTCCCGTTCGTATGAGCGGGATTGATGCCGCCATCTTTTTCCTTCAATGTGTCGGCGACCATTTTTACCGATTCTTGTATGAGCGAATGCTCCTGAGGAAACCCGATGTTTTTAAGATCCAACAGCGTGTAGTGGGTACAAGCCCATTTGGGATTATAAAACCCGTTTCCCCAATGCCCGTCTGGTTTTCTTCTGTCTAAAAACCGTGCCCCAAACCCTTCGGCGCCGATACGTTCTTGAATTTCCGATCGCTCTTCTCCGATCAGGTCGCGAAGAGTCTGGTACTGGACTGAAACATCCCCCTCCAGCAACCATTGCAGTATTTCGGGAGAATGAAAGCTCTCATGAGATCTGGTTGTCATGATCCTCGCCTCTTTTTCGTTACGCTCTCGATAAATTATAGCACAAGCGGGTAAGGCTTTTTTTAGAGCAAAACCCCCTTTGCAAATATGCTATAATTATAGCCGGATTCACCTAAAGCGCTTCCCGAAAAAGCGGTAGAAGGGCAGCCCAACCTTTCGATATCAGGAGATAGAGAATGAAAAAACTATTCAAGAACATCGAAGTG
>JAAYCF010000397.1 GCA_012744415.1 Thermotogaceae bacterium | reverse complement strand
TAAAAACCGGAAACTTTTTTTCGATTCGATCTTCGAAGGCCGGAATTCGCCTTCGATTTTGAGCGTCAAGATCAAATAAAGGTCCAAGAAAAAGACGACGATCATACCGCCAAACAGATAGCGCCAGCTCAATCCGACGAACACCAAGATAGAGAAGACGACAGGTGAGACAAGCGCCCCGAGCGAGAAGAAAGAGTGAAGCAAGTTGAGCACCCGTGCCGTCTTTTTAGAGAAAAACGTTGCGAGCGGCGGAATACCCGTTTCTAAAAAGGAGCAGCCGAACCCGACGAGGAAGTTGCCGAATCCTAAAAGTATAACTGTCGGCGAGGCGATTAACAACAGCAAACCAACCGGAGCGAGAATGAGTCCCAACGCGTTGGTGATCCTCAAAGACAACTTCTCTACACTGATACCCCCGCACAAGGAACCCAGCAAAAATCCGATAGAGTTCATCGTGAGAACGATCCCGATTGCCTCATAGTTGAGTTGGAATTCCGCGCGGATGATCGGAATCGCCACGGAAAACCCGGTGGAAAACAATCCTAATAGAAGATAAGAGAAGAAACCGTGAAGCATAAACTTTCGGGTATTTGTCACTTTTCACCATCCGCGAACGGTCTGAAGAAGGATTATTGCGTGCGATTCACGCTCTCTTCGACGGACAACTTCCGGCTTAGAGCCAGATGCTTTTCTTTTATTCTTCGGTAAATCCAGAAGGAGAGGATACCTAAAGCCGTGATTTCAAAATAATAGGTACAAAATCGCCATAAGACCAGCCCGGCGGATATCTTTTCGATAGGCCCGAACTGTCCCAGGAACAACATAAAAATATACTCGATTCCTCCGGAAGTACCTGGGGTGGGGACGACCGACGCGGTGATCTCCATATTCGAAAGTTGAAAAAACAGCGGAAAAGACAAGTGGATCCCGAAACCCTCGAGGATAACGGCCGCGCTGAGAATATGCAGGAAGAATTGGGCGATAGAGCTCAACGTAAGGAGCATAATATGGATCGGGTGCCTTTTGTATTCTGAAAAAGTATCATTGAACTGATGGACTTTCTCGAGTACTTTGCCTCTCCACTTTTCTCGGTTTTTCACGATACGAACCTTGCATAACAGCAAGAGAATGCTATCTACCGTCCATAAAGCCAACTTCCGATTCACTCCAAACAGAAAGATGACAAAGAATAACGAACCGTTGAGGAAAGACCCCAACAACAAGGCGGAGAGGGTGATACTGGTTAAGTAAGCGCGGCAGGTGATGGCTCCGAAGATCCCCAGACCCGTCAATACAGCCTGAAAGACCAACGATTTCATCAGAATGGCGGCTGTCGATACTCCCGCTTCGATATTATGTTTCGAGAGATAGTAGATTGCAAAGGGCTGCCCGCCGCTATAAAACGGTGTGAGCAAGTTGAAAAAGTGCGTTACGATGGACGTTTTGACAGCTAACCAGAGAGATATTTTGTGGCGCGACAACAGGGAGACGATCAACGCGAAGGCTTCGAATAACCATCGGGAAAAGGCGACGAAGATGGCGCTCAGGATGTACGGAATCGGATATCTGACAATATGCGTTTTAACGACGTCGAACCCGTTGGCATTCATAATCAGTCCGAGCACCACTAATCCAAGGATTGTCGAGAGAATAAACCCTTGGACGATTCGTTGCGTTTTTTTCACAGCGCGCCCTCCGGCATACATAGAATCTCCCTAATGCGTGTTTGGAAAAAACGGTCGCTGTGAACCGATTTGATCACCATCGCTGTGTCTAAACCCCGCCCGGTGCCTCCCGCTGCGACGACCCACCGGTTTGGCGCAACAAGACCCGCGTCGGTTACCATCACGGTATCTTCAAATAGCACCTTTGTCCCTTGAGAAAAAATTCGGAGCGTGTCAGCGATCAAACGATGGGGATAGGCTCCACCGTAAGCATTCGAAAAGGCCTTTTCCAAACCGGTGAACAGATGCGTGCCGAAAAACAGCGCGTACCCTCGGTTCCGTATCTTTTGTTGTACCTCGTCCGGTATCTCGTTCTTTCCGGCTTCTTTGAAGCCGTAACGATGGCCGACGACGATGAGGAATATTTCTGGGTGATCGGACAACAACTCCAAAGCCAACAGCGCCGATTGCCCGGTCGTCGTGGGGATGATCAGGGTAGGGGACTCTTGTTCGTCGCTCGCAAGATCCCATTTCAAGAGTCTTTGGATGCATCGGCCCAACGTCTCGCGTGTGTTATCAGCGCCGGGGTTTTCGTAATAAGCGGTTGTTCGTTCATTCATCATGCGGGTTTTCCTCCTTAAGTCCCCCTATTATATACCACAACCGGGCCGACGGGGCAATTTCGACTATTTTTTATGCGAAGCGAATAGTCCATTTACCGTCATCACACAACGTACTCGCTTGTATGCCCGCTTCTTTTAACGACTCCTTGGATCGGGTGATCCCATTTTATTCTTTCTCGTTCGAATTGCAGGTCGAACAGGAAAGACTCGGACTAATAATATTTGTATTAAATATCTCGTTTTAATGATATAATATCGATAGACTAAAGTAAAGCTAACCAAATGCGCTTTATTTTAGATTGATTTCATCCATTAATCGTACTAATCGCAATACATTCTTAAGAAGGAGAGGATGAGGATGAAGGTAAAAAGCGTACGAGCGAAATTGCTATTGTATTTTATCCCGATATCGGTCGCAGTACTCGTGATAGCGGGATTCATTATCGGGTTTATTGCAAGAGATGTTACCTTTACACAAGCCCAAGAGGCGACGAAAGAAACCTTGGACGCCACGGTGCGAATCGTGGACGAATGGTTGGTTGGGATAAAAAACGAACTACGGGCTTTAGCAATCACAGATGTGGTGAAATCCTTCGAACTTTCCCGATTCGGACCCAGGTTTATGGAGACGATCAAAAACTCCGGCG
>JAAYCF010000396.1 GCA_012744415.1 Thermotogaceae bacterium | reverse complement strand
TGAGGATTGAGCATCATCACCCAGATGAACCCCACCAAGACCATTGAAATCACGTTGGGGAGATAGACGATCGTCCGGAAGAACCGTTGTCCCCAGATGCGGGAAGACAGGATAACTGCGATAATGAAAGCGAGTCCGAGTTCAAACAGCGCGTTGAGCGCGAAGAAATAGAAGTTGTGGAGCAATGCGTTGGTGAACTCCTGGGACATCCGACCGAAGAGGATACTTTTAAAGTTGTCGAACCCGACGAAAAGCTTGCTGCCCGCACCAGACCACTTGAAAAAGCTCAAAAACAAGCTGTAACCGAAGGGATAGATCACAAAAAGGGTATACAAAGACAGCGCGGGTATCGTAAACAATAAGATGTATCTCGTTTTAACCGACAAGAAAACAGCCCCCTTTTATGAAAAAAGGTGCAGGGAGAAACCTCCCTGCACGGAGTCGCGATCTAACGTTATTTAATCTTTCCCAACTTTCTCATCAACGGTTCAAACCACTGAGAGAGGGCATCCTGGGCTTGTTGCGCCAGTTGCGCGGGAGTGATCTGACCCATGTACATCGCCTGCATACCGGGGGACAAGACGGCGTCATAGAGTGAAGGTTGCTGTACGACGAAAGGAGAACCGACCCAATACACGTATGGAGAAGCGTGGTTGGCTCCGGCTTCCATGACTTCTTTCAGAAGAGGGATATCCGGCATGACGGCCCCGCTGACGGCAGGAATGTTGGCGGTAATTCCGGTGAAAATCGTCCCGAATTCCGGCGTCGCCGTATATTTCAGGATCTTTATAGCATCGGTCGGGTTCTTCGCAATCGACGTCAGGCCGAAGGCGCCATCCATGTAAATGTAGGAATAGGGGTCAGAGCCTTCCCAATCCGGGGGCACCATGAAATATCCGACGTTGATATCCGGATTCAATTCTTTCCATGTCTGGTAACCCCAGGCTCCATAGAAGACCATCGCAGCTTGGCCGAAGGCGAATGCGGCGTTCATGTCATTGGTGTCGTTCCCCATATACCCGTCTTGGTAGTAAACCTTCAGGTCGTTCAGCAAGGTTTGCAGGTAAATCCAGTCTTGGTCCAGAAAGTCTACCTTTCCTTCGGAGAGCCGTTTGATCCAAGCCGGTCCGAGGATACTGACACCGCACATTGCATGCTGCATGGTCAGAGTCCAGGCTTCTTTCGCGGTACAGAAGAAAGGATCAATGCCTTTCGTTTTCAGGGTTTTGCAGATTTCGAGCATTTCATCCCATGTTTTCGGTTCGCTCAATTTGTTTTCTTTGAAGATATCCTCGTTGTAGAAAATACCGCAAACTTGAACGGCGAAAGGAACACCCCAAATTTGGGCATTCATCGTGACGTTCTTTTGAACGCTCTCGGAAAAATTGGAGAAGTCGATGGATTGATTCAATGGTTTGATCAAATT
The DNA here is from genome assembly GCA_012744415.1 of Thermotogaceae bacterium. Taxonomy (GTDB): domain Bacteria; phylum Thermotogota; class Thermotogae; order MWEM01; family MWEM01; genus MWEM01. The sequence goes on along the minus strand of JAAYCF010000396.1, from coordinate 637 downwards.
TCCCTCGACGAGCGCTTGGGTTCTTCCGCCGGGGAGTCTTCGAATATAGGCGATATCGGGACCGGTGCCGCCCTGTAAGGCCAAGAACAGTTTCGCGTCATACTCTGTCGGAATAAACGCGCGGAAATCGATGGTGATGTCTTCTCCTTTGGCTTTCAGGTTTTTTTGGACTTCTTGCCAAACTTGCGCATCCTGTGTGCGCCAGCTCCAAATTTCCACGGTTTTGGCTGAAGCGAAAGAGAAAAGCAGAACGAAACATAAGGCGACGAAAACGAACTTTTTCACAGAAATCCCTCCTTAAGTTGTTTTATGGATACATCCGACAATCGGATATCTCTTCAGCGAAAACTGAGGCCTCGACCTCCCAGGCATTTAAAAGGACATCGAGAGGCAATTTCCCCCATAGATAATCCCGGACGCGCGCATCGCCGGTAAGCGACTCCAAACGTTCCACGTCCGCATATCGTACCGGTTTAAGATGCTCCGGGCAAATCTCGGCGACCGCTTTCAAGAAACGAAGTATGACCGGAATGAAATCCGCTTCTTTTTGTTCCGGGAAAAACTCTAAACCGAAGCACACTTCATTCTTGTACTTAGAAGCGATCGGAACGAAAGCTCGTTTCCGGAATACGAATCC
>JAAYCF010000395.1 GCA_012744415.1 Thermotogaceae bacterium | reverse complement strand
TCACGCTTTCACGATAATCGGGACTTATAAAGACCGGGAAAGAAACGGTCGGACCTTCAAAAAGATACCCCTGCTCGCTATAGACGTACACCGTCGTATCTTGTTGTGGTCCCAGCAGATTCGTTTGGGTGGAGTCAATCATGGCGTATAATGATGTAGTAACGGCGCCAGTTGTTTCGTTTCCTTCGTAAATACCCACCATGATGGAATTATCGACACGAACGGATTCCAGTCCCGCATAGAACCCCTCGGAAAAGGAATCAGGCGTCGTTAAATCTAAGAAAAAGGTATTGGCAACGGGAATCGCTATAGAATCAAAGGTATCGGTCATAGAACTCCCGCTTGTGGGTTTGGTGGCATCCACCCAGTTCTTCATCGAAACGATCGCGATTTTCGCGTACTGTACGGTTTTCGCTTTTAGCGCCTGACTCTGGCTCTTGAAGAGATCTTTCGATAGATTGTGGATGAAGATCGCGGTCAGGGTGGAAAAGACGAGCAATATCGCGGCGATCGACAAAAAGGCAATCCCTTTTCGACGCTTCATCATCCCGCCCCCAACGTCCAGAACTTCCGCTGTTTTTGAAACTCAATCTCTTGACCCGGATTCGCAGGGTCGGGGATGAGATAGATCAGATCCAGTTGCACGTAATCTTGATGGATGGTAAAAGTCGCCGCCTTGATCGGTTCGAAAAGCGTCTGTGTTATGGTCCCATGGGCTGTTGGAACGTATTTGCTCATTTTCAGTTTTGATCCATCTTCCACCCAGAAGGTTGTTTTGGAGATCACCTCTCCAAAGTATTCGCGAGAGCCTCCGATGTCAATGCCCTTAAAGGCCGGCGGGTATTCGGGAATTTGGTACGCTAAGGTCAGCAAGTAATCACTCAACTCTGGTCGGTTGTGATATAAACCTGTGGCTTCAGTAGTTTCGCTCGTTTTGAACAATTTTTCGATCGGTTCCCAATACGTTAAGGTCGCTGTAGAAGTGGCTGCTAAAGAATCCGCGGTAAACGCCCATAGCGTCGCCGTCGCGGCTGAGTTCTTCGGCCAATAAACTTCTCTACCGGTATATAAGGATTGCGCTCCCCCAATATAAGAAAAATATATTTTTGAAGCCGGAACCGAAACCCCATTTGCTTCGTTTTGTTCGTATTGAGTGAAAGAGGCAGCAATTGACGGACTATTAACGTACTCATCATAACTCGAAAATTTCCTCAAAATCCCCTTCTCTACCTGCGCATACTTGAGCTTCATCGTCTGACCATTCGATGTGGCCGTCGCCGACCCTTCTCCGAATTCACCGCTGCCGAAGGCCGTTAATGCCGCTGTTGAACCGTCGGGATGTTGAATCGTCGTCCTCGCCAAATTTCCGGACATGCTCCCGCCCCATTGCATTTCACGTTCTATGACCGAGAAGGCGTTTTCCAATTGGGTTTCCGCATACATCTTCGCGGCGATTTGTTTATTGAACTGGATCGATTGGATGATCACCTGAAAAACGCTAACGAAAAATAACATGAACACGGCGAAAACCCCGATGGTCACGCTCAACTCTATCAATGTAAATCCTTTTCTTTTGTTAATCATCAATCGATCACCCCGGGCATCCCGTCCACTATTCGAATCGATTTTTGCGGCGCGTCAGTCCCTGTTCCCTGATTCGTGAGGTAGATACGGATGGTTGTCGTCGCGCTCCCGGTTAAAAGCTGATAATGCGCGCTTTCTTCCTTCACCCACGCTCCAAAAATGTAGTAATACTTTCCGGCCGGTTCGAAATCAATCGAAATCGTGTCATAGACATAGGGTTGATACAGCGTGTTGATCAAGACTTGGGGGATCTCCCACCGCGAAATCGCGTAAAACTTGTTAGCTCCACCATCATCTTTTCGGACTCCAGAGGCAAAATGGGTAGGTGTCCCATCTTCATCTGTGACGACAGTGACCCGGCTGACGTAAGTCCCTTGCCTCACGCTGTTCCCGCGCGCGTCTCCCAACACGTACAACACGCCTTGCGCCGCGGCGTCCAACAACCGCGCGATCTGCAAGTCACGGGAAGTCTTCTCCCAGAGGGGCACGGCTACCGATATCAAAACGGCAAAAATTGCCAGAATAATGAGCATTTCGACGAGGGT
>JAAYCF010000394.1 GCA_012744415.1 Thermotogaceae bacterium | reverse complement strand
TCAGGTCCATCGCTCCTGACTCTTTCAGGATATTCATGAAAAGCGTCGCGAAGATAAAGATGAGGCCGATGTCGAAATAGGTCACCGAACCTTCGGCGAAATGACGGAAAACGTCAAATCCGGCGCCTGCAACCAATGCGCCGACAAGAGCGGCTAAGAATAAACAGATCTCTGTCGAAAGTTTAAAGATCTTCCCAACGATATACCCGCCTGCCATCGCCAGCGCATAGCCAATCGTTTGGAAGAACTGAGGATCGTTAAACACGTTGAAACCCCCTTAGAGAGTTAAGAAAATGAGAGATTATTATAGGCCGAACAAAGCGGGAATAGCTTCGAGCAAATCAAAAGCGCTCTCAACTTCAACAAATTCGATATTCTTTTCTTTCGCAATATTCGTAAACCGTTTGTCAAGATTGGAGTCACTGGTCACGACAATGATATCGCAATGTTCCGCGACGATATCGATCATGATTTCGTTAAGACTTCCCGGTAAGCCCCGTCGGATTTCTCCGCCGATCGCCATCCCCAAGATTTTTATACCTTTCTCTTTCGCGTAGGTTATGAGGGCTTTTATGCGGTTAACTTCGTCATCGACAGACAAACCTGAGGCTCCCATTCCTTTTAAGCTGGCTCCGATCGCGATCAGAAACGTTTTGAACTGTGTACCCTTGGCTTCGACGGAGAAAAAACCGGTGTGTTTTCCAGGTCCGTCTTTCGCGCCGGCTAGTCCGACACCGGCTTTGAATTCATCCAAGGACAAGATATCGCAGTAATCGTACTTCAATCCCACTTCGTCAGCTAAATAGATAACCGTGTTAATTTCGTCGCTTTGTCCGGCGGATGTCATGACGATCGGAAATTCAAGAACCATCGTTCCGAATACGGGTAGAACGATAAATATCGCAGCGATAGCCATTAATAACGAAACCTTTTTCATCTTTGCCAAACCTCCTTATGGTCTCTTTCTGAGTAAGGACCCCGACGAATTTGTCGGGGTCCGAAAAACGGCACGAACGGTTATTTGTTGCTGGCGTACTTGCCGGAAACTTGGCCTTGTTCGTAACCGACTTCTTGTAGCCACCAATCGGGATATCCGACTGACTTTCCGTCAACGTAACCATCGATGTATTTCGCGAACATCTTTTCCGTGAATTGTTTCCAATCGCTAACGACTTGGTAGGCGTTGTTCACGGCGTAATTGGTGATGAAATCGACCGCGAGTTGGGGCGATACGATATACAGTTGATTCGCGGCATCTTCTATAGCGGGCTGGAAAGCAAATTCCTTGTCTTCAATCTCTTTCTGTTTCGCCTGTACGTCTTTGATCATATAGCTGAACTTGAGATCCATCCAGTTCCCCATCAAGTTGAAAGTCCAGCCGGCGCTCTCGCTGTCATAAGTATGCAGATCTCCGATCTCGTAGATTTCGGGAAGTTCGGTCATTCCGCAGTAGAACGGAACGTAAGCAGAAGTGTGCGGCGCGTCCGGTCCGAACCATACGATACCGCCGATCGGGTCGGGCAGCCAGCCTCTGGTTTGGGTAACGAACACGTAAGCGCATCTGAAAACTGAAATTGCTCTTTCCCAGGCACCTTTCACCAATTTGCTACTGCCGGCATATCGGTTGATGTTGCCGAAAGGACCGGCGGCTAACCCTTGTGAAAGGTCGAACTCGGTACCTTGGTACCAATCTCTTTGCAGATCGATAACATCGGCGACGCTCAGTTTCTTTTCGGGTTTCACGGAGAACGGATATTCGGTGGTGTAGGTATCTTCGACCCACGGGCTCAACCCTAAGGACGGGGCGATACGGTCAAAGGTTCTCCACACACGTCTGTGGCTGTAGTACGCACTGGTGTATTCTCCGCTGCCTACAATCTTTGTCCAATCCAGAGGTTGACCGGGGGTCCACCAACCCTCTTTTTGCGCAACTTCCTTCAGATTGGAAGAATAATGAATCTTTTGCCCTTTTTCTTCTAAATCTCGGATTCTGAAGTGATTGGCTTCGACGAAGACCTCCCCGTCAGGAATTTGTTTCGCGGCCCAAAGCGCGCTTTTTCCGTCCGGGGTGCCGCACATCTCAATAACCCATACTTCTTCTTTGTCAGCAACGACGAGGGTTTCTCCCCAGCCGTAGTAACCGTATTTTTGACCGAGCTCGCCCATCAACAGGACGGCTTCTTCGGCTTCTTTACAGCGTTCGAGGGCGACTCTAGAAAGGGCGGAAATGTCGAAAATACACTCGTTTTCTTTCTCTTGCGCGTATACTTTTGCGCCGGTCGTGCATTCGCCTATCGCCAGCTGATGCTCGTTCATAATCCCGTAGGAAGAACCGAAATACGCATAGGTATGCGCCACTTGAGGAATATAGCCAAGTGGTTTCGTCGGTTCGTAACCCGGAACGTCCCAACCTGGACCACGGTCTTTACCCACATATGCCGGATACTGATCCAAATAAGGATACACCGCTCTCATCGAACCGGCAGCGTGATCCATCGCCGGAGTTCGAATGATACGGAAATCGCACATCCCACAATCGCAGGTGTGGGTAACCATAGTGGAGCCATCCACGGAAGCCCCTTTTGTAACTCCGATGGTGGTACAGGCAAATGCTGTTAAGGCTGCGCATACAAGAATCAAAAGCACCAAAAACCTGTTTTTCACTAACATCACTCCTTTTGAGTTTTTACTGACAACCGCAAACTCTTAGCAACGGCGCCAGTATGAGATTATTGCCATCGATCGATGTAAAACCGTTTGAGATTAAAACCACATTCCATAATACTTGCGGTAAACCCGAAACCGGATCACTCTTCCAAACCAATACCGGTACCGGTTCTTCCTTTTCCAAATGCCGTTTCAAATCTTCGAGATCAAGGAAATCGGGATAAGAAAGGAGTAACTTTTGCCCTAATAAAAACTGTTTGTTGAAAGCGATGAGATCTTCCGGTTGCTCTCGTACGCTACTGAGAAGCTTTATCCCGTCCACCGCGACGACGATCGATCTTTCTGGGTCTTCAACGGGGCGAACCTTTAGAGATAAAGGACTGATGATTTCGGTACATGTCACTTCATAAAAAGCCTGGGCGATCTCTATGATCAACGACGGATCCCAGTGACAGACGGACACCGTCGCTAGATCGGGATCGACGCGCACGACTTCCTGGACTCTTTGATCGTTAATAAACCAATCGAAGGTAAAAGCGTGTTTTTGATAGGGATCGATCCTTTCATTGAACAACTCGATCCACAGGCCTTCCAGTCCTAAGGCTTTCACGAGATCCGGCAAGTATAGGGTTTTTTCACCTTTCGCCACCGGTTTTCCGCAGTCTCCGCAGTCATCTTCGCCTCCGAATTCTTCACCTCGGGAAAAAAACCTCAGATAGGCGGCGAGGGGGAAACCGGTTTCCTTCTCTAACCCTTCTACAGAGGTAATATCGTACACGAAGGAAACGGGGCGGGTGACGGACCCGGACCCGTTTTTTTGGGATAACAGCAAAATCGCTCCTATAGCATCTTCTCTCAGGTTCTTCCCGAACAATTCAGTATTCTGTTCTAAAGTTTGGCGATCGTAGTAGAAAAGGTTCACATCGATAAAACCCCGAGATTCTCCCGGCACGAAAACAGTAAAGGCCGAAAGCGCTTCAAAGTCCAGAATCGATACGGAAAAACCCGTTAAAGCCAGAAGCAAAAAAAGCCATAGCAAACGATATCGCATATATCCTCCTCCTTATTTCGGTTACTTCAAACCGTATTTTTGCGGACCGTCCTCATACCCGACTTCTTTCAGCCACCAGTCGGGATAGCCCACGGATTTTCCATCCACGTAACCGTCATTATAGCGGGTCACGAGGGATTGACCGAATTCCCACCATTCGTTCACGACACGATTGGC
>JAAYCF010000393.1 GCA_012744415.1 Thermotogaceae bacterium | reverse complement strand
TTTTCTATCCCTCCAAATTTTAATTTTTTTAATTTCTGGTTTGACATTTATGATTTTACCATATAAATTGTGCTTTGTCAAGTACAATATCAAAATATTTGTATATCAATTCACTTTTATCAATTAGATTCCTGTATGTGTTTAATATTTCTATTGAATAGATCGCTTTTTTCATAAAATGACGCCTACTCCCGAAGGTGTCATGCGATCTGTTTACTTTTCTCTTCGAAACGGTTATACTAAGGGGTGAGTCGGAATTTCTATTCTTGGGGGGATCGTATGGACGCTTGGCTGAACGGTAATTTTGTAGAGAAAGACACACCCGCGTTGTGCCTTGAAGACAGGGGAAATACCTTTGGGGACGGGTTGTTCGAGGTATGCCGGGTTTTAAATCGAAGGCCTTTGTTCTTTAAGGAGCATCTCCAACGCATGGAAGTCAGCGCCGCGTATTTTCGGCTGAACTTCCCGTTTTCTCTGGAAAAGCTTTATGAAGTATCACGGGAACTGATCGAGCGGAATGGAATACAGACCGGCGAAGTGTACTATCAGCTGACGCGCGGGAAAGACGCCAATCGGGAACATCGGATCCGGCCGCAGAATTTGACGCCGACCTTCTTCATCCTCGCTTTGCCGCTGCGTGAGATAAACCCGAAGAATTGGGAAACCGGGGCTCAAGTCTACTTATTTCCGGACAAGCGGCATCTTCTCTGCGAACACAAAACATTGAATCTTTTCGCAAACGTTCTGGCCAAGAACGATGCGAACGATCGGGGCGGTTACGAAGCGATGATGTACCGAAAAGACGCGCAGGGGATCTACGTTACGGAGGGGGGAAGCTCTTCCTTCTTCTGTGTCCACAACGAAACCCTCATTACCCCGGAGATCGATAATATCTTGCCAAGCGTGACGCGCAGGAAAGTACTCGAGTACGCCGCTTCCATAGGCATTCCAACGATAGAGAAGCGGGTTTATTTAAAGGAGTTTTTAACTGCAAAAGAGGTCTTTATCGCCAGCACCGTTTCAAAGGTGATGCCGGTTAGGGCGATCGAAAAACGGACCTTTCCGACGATCGGAAAGATCACGGCAGTGATGATGAAAGAGATCGAGCGGCGTATCGAGGAGAATATCCGGAGCCAAGCGTAAGGCTTTAAACCATCAGATAAGCCAATCCGACCAGATGTTCCCCGGTGTGAACGACCAGGGACGGAGCGATTTGCCCTTCGATGTACGGGACCTTCGAACGTTTCAGAACGTCAACGACAGAGGAGAGCAGATCGGATATCCCTTGCGGATCCCCCGAATGATAGAGTGCCGCCGTTTCGACTTTTTCGGAAGCGAAGTCTCGTTGGAACTCTTCGATGATCTTCCGAACGGCGTTTTTCATCCCTTGCGCTTTCGCAAGCGTATAATAGATGCCGTCGTCTCCGACGCAGATGACCGGTTTGATCTTTAGGAGCTCGCCGATCGTGGCGCTGACCTTTCCGATCCGGCCCCCTTCTTTGAGATGTTTGAGGGTGGGGATGATAAACATCACCTTCGATTTTTTCGGGATCATACCCGCGACCTTTTCACCCACCTCTTCAAACGAAAGCCCGTCCGTGATAAACTGCAAGGTTTTCAGGATCAAGAGGCCCGTACCGATCGAAATGCTGAGAGAATCGAAAAGACGGATCTTCAGATTCGGCCTCTCGGTTAGGATCTCTTTCGCCGCGAGTTTGAAAACGTTGTGGGTTCCGCTAAGGTTGCTCGAAATGTTCATACCGACAATCTCGTCGTATCCGCGGTCAATTAACCGGTAAAACGCGGATTTAACCTCTTCCAAAGCGGGCAAAGAGGTTTTCGCCTGGTAGTCCTTTTGATACGCGATGACCTTCTCCGAAAGCCCATTTTCGCTGTCATTGTGTTCTCGTTCGTCTAAAATGACCTTTAACGGGACGACTTCAACCCGGTCGTCCGATCGTACTCTTTCGTTTATATCGCTTCCTGTATCGCAGATAATTCCTATCATGATTAACCTCCCGATTTTGGGCAAGTCAAACTGCTAACCCGCCTTTCGGATTTCCTCACACCACAACGGGCGCCACTTAACTTTTTTATCTACTCCTATTGTACTATATTTCCCTAAAAAATCACGCTTCCTCCGGGGACTCTTCCTCTTGATTTTCTGCATCCTGACTGATTTCTTTCGTTGACAAAATTTCTTCTTTCTTTTCCAGGAACACCCTCACTAATTCGGAATCGAAGGCCGTTCCGGCCTTTTTTTCAATATAGTCGATCGCCTTCGGTGAAGACAAGGCTTTTTTATAAGGGCGGTTGCTGGTCAGCGCGTCGTAAACGTCGACCAAACAGACGATTCTTCCCTCGATGGGTATATTTGCTCCCGAAAGGGCGTTTGGGTAGCCGGTCCCGTCCCACTTCTCGTGGTGAGTCAAGGCGATCAGTCCCGCTTTTTGGATCGCCGGATGGGTGGAATCGCACAAGAGCTGATACCCCAAGACCGTATGTGTCATCATGATCTCCCCAATCTTTATCGTTTAGGGAACCGGGTTTGCGTAAAATCCGATCCGGAATGCCAACCTTGCCCAAATCATGCAAAGGGGCTACCTGACGTAGGATTTCGCTCTCTCCGGCGGACAAACCAATCCCTCTGCCTAAAATGGATGCCATCACGCCCACACGCTCCGTGTGGGAACCGGTCACATGGTCTCTTGCCTGCGCCACTTTCGACAAACGTCTGAGCAGCTCCATGGCCATTGCTTCGAATTTATTCGCCGTATCCCGGTTGATCTGGTTCAAGATCTCCAATTCATCGGCTTTATTTTTCAAATTTTGGTAAAAACTTTCGCGTTCGATGGCAAACTGTATGGTCCGCTTGAGTGTAACCGCATTGAGCTGGTTCTTAAGAATATAGTCTTGGGCGCCGTTTTTAAGAGCTTCCACTCCCCATTTTTCGTCATCGTGTGATGTGATGACGATAATCGGTACGCTTTCGTTGATCTTGCGCACGCGATTCAGTGTTTCCAATCCCCATGAATCCGAAAGGGAGAGATCCAGAATAACGATATCGAAAATATCCAGTTGGATTCTCGCCAAACCTGCTGCCAAAGAAGGTTCAACAGTAATGTGCGTTTGAAAGTTCTGCCCTTTGGAAAGCAGGCTTTTCATCAAAAACACATCGACGGGATTATCTTCGACAATCAATATTTTCAAAACGCGATCGTCCATACGGTCTCCTTTATAGGAAATTGAGCAGGTATTCTTTAAGCCGAGCGGTTTCGCTCACCAACATGCGATAGGTAATATCCGCATCTTCGAAGCTTTGCTCTCTACCGATGTTTTCCAATTCCAGAGCCAACTCAAAGCACCGCTTCGCATCGAAGCTAGAAAAGCTTCCTTTGATTTTGTGAGCCGACTTGCTGAGTTCCCGCGCATTCCTCTCTCGGATGCTGTTCTTTATCGTCTCCAATTGATCTGGGAAGTATCGCAAAGACTCTTTTATTAATCCGCTCAGCTCTTCTCTGTTCCCCTCAAGCAACGAAAGCACACGGTTGATGTTCGCGGGTGGGTTTTCAATGTAGGAAGCCGTTTCGGAAAAACGCGCCCATACCTGCAGAATGGTCGTATACAATTCGTCTTCTACGATCGGCTTTGAAACGCAAGCGTCAATACCGGCTTTCGTGTAGGTCGCGCGATCGTCGCGCAAGGTGTGCGCCGTCAAAGCGATGATCGGTAGATGGTGGACGCTTATATTTTCCATCGATCGTATCTTACGTGCCGCCTCCAAGCCGTTCATAACCGGCATCTGGATATCCATCAAGACGATATCGTAAGGCCTGCCCGACGCTTCTCGAACTGCCTCTTCCCCATTGGACACCGGAGTGATGGACCAGCCTTTCTTTCGAATAAGCAGCGATGTCAGTTTCTGGCTAATTACATCATCTTCCGCCAATAAGATATTGAGTTTCCGCCCAACGATCGCCTGTTTTTTGTTCATTACCGATTCGAATTCAACCGTTTTCGCACCCGACGACTCCTCGATCGGAGTCAGAACAGAAATGATCATTCCTTCCTGTTTGTGGGACGAAATCATCACGGTCGCCCGGCAGAAAGAGAGGAGTTTCCTAAGTATGAGCGCGTTCCACTGTTCTTTGTTTGTTTCCATCTTTTCTAAATTCGAGGCCAGACCATCCGGTTTGTTTTCTAAGAATATCGAAAACTCCAAAAAAGGGCCTGTCGCTATCCGTTTTTTTGAAAACACGAATTCGGCGCGCCGGGCCCCGCTTAAGTTTAATGCGATTGAAGATAAAAAAACCCATAAGAAGATGATTCGGGTTCCGTTTAAAAAAACCTGAGAATCAACTGCCGGATCAAAAACCCATTGGATGTCCAAATCTTCGAACAGGAGTTTTTTTCCAAAATAAGTGCGAATCGTGCTGACCAGCTGCGTCATCGTCATCGGATGCTCTATGGGCGTGTTCAGATCCGGGTTATTATCAACGATAGCCGTCCATTGTTCCAACGCGGACAGTATCTTCTTTTGCAGGATGATGAGAGAGGCAAGCGTTTTTGAAAGGTCACTCGGAGTAGACGATTGATTGAACAGGCTATCCATTGCAGAAAGACCATTCAGCAATTCACGAAGGTCGTGGTTTAAGCCGGAAAAGAAAAGGAAGGCGGGATCTAAAGCGATATTTTTCGCGAGTTCCTTTTCGCTCACCTCAAAGGTTCGCGCGAAACTTAACGCCGACTCCAACATCTGTTGCCACTGAAAACCGGTGTATATGAACCACGGACTCAACGATAAAACCTGATCAATCTCGGTTTTTTCAAGCCGATTCGACTCATAAAGAATGAGTGGTTTTCTCTCCGTTTTTTGAAAACGGTCCAATAACTCAAATTCACGCGAGGCGGTTAGCAACCGGGTATCGACAAAAATCATGGAAAAGGTTCTCCATAATTCCAAGGACAATCCTGTTGCCGTATCCAGGAATTGGAAGGGATAACCGCTCGCTTTCAATTGTTCTTTGAACCCCGGAATCGTCTCACCGATTGGGAACCCTAAAAAAAGAAACGCGTTCTGCATAAAAAACACCTCTTTACTTCCACTGAAAAAGAAACCGCTTCAACAGCGCCGCCCCACGAATCTATTATAGCACACTATTTATTTCATCTCTTATTAACTTATTGTCAAAAAATCATTCTCGTACGAAGTAACAATAGAACCGAGGGAACCCACACATCGGGTTCCCTATTTTTATAACTGTCCGGCTGCCTGTCGAAAAATGGTTATTCGGACAATCTGAATCTTGACATTTCCGCATTGGCTTTCGTTGCAAGTCCGTCAAGCTGTTGAGCCGATGTGTTCACCAATCCGGCGCCTTTCGCTTGATCCGCTACGCCATCGGCCATCCTTTCAATTTGCTCTCTAATTTCCGATACCGCTTTTGCGGACGTATCCATCGCGCTCGCCATCTCTTGAGCCGAAGCGCCTTGTTCTTCTGAAGTAGCTGTCAGGTTGCTGATCATCAGGTTTATCTTCTCTACGTTCGTCGTGATTTTTTTGAACTGCTCTTCGATTTGCGTACCATTTTCGTTGACTTCCTGAACCAGCTCGACTGTTCTATTCGAAGCGATATCCGCTTTCTTCACACCTTCCGTCAATTGCTTCAAAATACTCGTAATATTCAAAGTAGCCGCTTTGCTTTCTTCGGCTAACTTCCTGATTTCATCGGCCACGACAGCAAATCCTCTTCCCGCTTCCCCCGCCCTCGCCGCTTCGATTGCGGCATTCAAAGCCAGCAGATTCGTTTGTTCGGATATTGAGGAGATTGATTCGACGATCTCACCGACCTTTTTGGCTTGATCGGCCACTTCCGCGGCAACCTGAGAGGTTTCTCGCGTTTGGGTCTGCGCTTTCGCAATACTCGCTATCGCTTGCGACACCGCCTGCATTCCATTTTCCACAGCGGAAGAAGTTTCCAACATTTCTTCCGAAAGTTCCTGAGCTGTTTTCGAGACGCCCTGAGCGCTGGCGGCTACTTCTTCCACGCCGGACGTGACCTCTTCGATTGAAGCGGAAACATTCTGTACGTTCTTTTCCACGCTTTGAGCCTGGATTGCAAGCTCATCCGAAGCCTTCGTTTGCCG
>JAAYCF010000392.1 GCA_012744415.1 Thermotogaceae bacterium | reverse complement strand
TTCAATTCGCTTCGCGGTAAAAAGCGCGCCAATGGACGCAATACGGGTTAAATAAATGGTGTACAGATGCGCCTATCGGCGCAACCGCCCCAAGTGACCGTCGGCGATACGCGATACTGGATTAGGACAGCCAATGCTTCTTTGGGTAACACGATCTTCAAAAAGCTTAAAAAGAAACCTCAGAAGAGTATAAGTACCTTGGATCAGAATTCTTATTCCAAACATCTCTCGCCGGTGGAAACTGTGTTTGGCTCACGAATATTTGACCACTTATGGTCAATATTTGACCAGTGTGATTTTATCATAAAGGGTACCGAAGCGTAGCGGAGGTACCCTTTATGGTTTCGAGTTCTCCCCTTATTGTTTTCTCCTTCGATAGCTGTTGCCGTTCATGTTTATGATCAGCGCATTTTGGGTCAATCGATCCAGTATTGCGATGGTCAATGCCTGATCTTGGAATATCTTGTTCCATTCGCTAAAGTTAAGGTTCGTGGTGACAATCGTGCTTTTCGTCTCGTATCTCAGGGCTAAATGGCTGAATAGAAGCTCTGCCCCCTCTTTGTCGAATGAGATGTATCCTACTTCGTCCAGAATCAGCAAATCGATTTTTTGGATTTTTTTCCCATATTGAACCAACTGTCGCGCGGTTTTACTTTCTTTTAGTTCGTTAATCAATCCCGCCGCCGTTCGAAACCACACCTGGTATCCTTTTTCACAGGCTCGAATGCCTGTGGCCAAGGCAACATGCGACTTACCGGTGCCGGCGTTCCCGATCATCAGTACATTCTGGTTTTTTTCCATAAAGCTCAGATTCTCTAATGCTTCTAAATGGTCTTGCGCGTCCTGTGGTAAGGCGTTTCTTTCCAGCTCTTCAAATCGTTTGCATATCGGGAATTGGGCCATTCGAATCCGTTTTTGTTGTCCTTTGAGTTGCCTTCCTTCGTATTCACTGCGGAGAAGGTCCCCAATCCATTGCCGGTATCTTTCCTGTTCAGGCTTCGGCAGTCTTTTCAGTACCGCCTCGTATTGTGCGGTCATGGTCGGGAGTCGTAGCTGTTTGAAATACCACTGTTGGCTGCGTTCTTGAGGGGAATTGTTCGCCGCGCTCATCCCTGGTTCCTCACAATCAGCCTGTCAAAGGTGTCCAGCCCTTCATGTTTTACCGGTATATCCAGATGATAGGTGTCCAAAGCGGGGGCTGGGATGCTTTCTTTTTGTTCCAAGAGGTTCTTCAGTATATCCGCTGTGGGGATGATCCCTTGGCTTTGTAGCCGCTCAATCAACGCAACCAGCTGCCTTGGACTCGTTTGGTACAAGAGCTCCAAAATGTCTATGAACGCTTTTGGTTTTTTGGTATAATGATGATCGAATAGCTGTTGGAGGCTGTTCGCTTGAGCTCGGAGGGCCGAGGACTGCGCCAGCGCTCCGGGCTTTCTTTTGAAGGTCTCCAGGTAATGTGTGATTTCCAAGCGATATTGCCCTTTGCCGCTTAAGCGTTCATGGGTTCCTATGCACCTTTGTTCGTTCAACAGCTCTATTTTGTCTACGAGAATGCGAATCGCTATCTTCCTTGGGAAGAAGGTGTCCGGGACGCTGTAATGATTCCCATCCACACTGATCATCGAATATTTATTTATGATCCGGCTTTCTTCGCGCGCATTTATCCATCTGCTGCCGGGAAGCTGTTTGAAATGGCTTTTCTCTTCTTCCATCGCATCAAAAGGCGTTTTTGTCCTTTCGTATACCGTGTAGCGATTCATCTTTTCCAACTTTTGTTCCAGGTAAGCGTTGACATCTCCGTCATCTCGAAACGTATGCTTCAAGCTGAATGCTTCCCTTCGCACAAAACTTACCGAGTTTTCCACGCTTCCTTTTTCGTTTGGCTTTCCGACATTGCACATACGAATCGAGAAACCATAATAGGTGGAAAACTGTATCATTTGCGGGTTGAAGCGCTTTTTGCCAGGGGTGATGACGACCGTTTTCATGTTGTCATAGACGATCTCTTTGGGGACGCCCCCCAGATGGTCGAAGAGTTTGAGATGGATATCCAGCACTTCCAGCATCGATTGATGGGCATAGATCCGGGCAAAGCGATACATCCCGTGCGGAAAGGTGAATACACCCATGAATCGCTTGACCTCTGCACAACCGTAGTCGAAGAATACCTCACCCCAATCAAACTCCACATCCTTCCCGATCGGGTGTTCCTGTCGGATAAAGGTTTCTCTTGGGGTATATTGGTCTTTGATCGCCTGAACCCGCCGTTTTACCGAGGAATAACTCACTTTGTATCCTTCGTCTGCGAGATTGCGATAAAGTGTACTCGCTTTCGTTCGCATCTTTTTCCGTCTTTGTCCCATGGTTTCTTTGAGAAGCTCATTCAATCGCAGTTCCCAGGGGCGATGTGTCATTTCTTCGATCCTTCGGTTTTTGGCCCCGTTCTCTTCCTGATCCTCTGATTCCTCTTCTTCTCTTGCCGCGTTGTACAGCTTGACATACTTCTTCACAGTGTTTCGTGCGACCCCTATTTTGTCCGCTGTCCCTTTGTAAGTCCCGTCTTCTTCGTACGTTTTCATGATTTCATCGACTTCTTTTGCCATTTTGCTCACCCTCTTCACCTCCAGAAATGATCTACATCGTATCATTTCTGGTTGACTTTTTTTACTCCGAAGGGGTGGTCAATTTTTGACCATTAGTGGTCACGTTTGCATGACTAAAAACAACCCTAATGATTTACATACTATGTCGTCAATCATTTTATGTTCTGCAGTTTTAATTTCGGAGATTGAATCAATAGCCTCTCTTTTAAGCTCTAATATTTCCTTTGGTATATCTAACTCAAGAAAAACAGGAAAGTTTTTCAGGTTCTCTTCCAAGTTATGTGGGTAGAAACACAGTTATAGTAACTTTGGTACATCGAACTTGAGTTTCCCGAAGACAAAAAGGTACGCGTTGGTCACGCGGTAAGTAAAGTAGGCCATAATACCTTTCAGATGGGTTAGAATTGCTTGTGCTGTCTTCAGCATTTCGGGTACCTTGGATCGTTGGCATAGCTTGATCCATTGATGGAAAAATCTACCTACCCAGGAAGGTCTTTGGTAGTCGTATCCTTTTTTGAACATTCGGATCAAGGTGTACGCGAAGTTCGGAGTATCTGAACTTTCTACTGTATCCAGACTAGCCCGGGTGAGGAAATCATCCAACCGTTCTCGTTGGTTGTTTTTGAGCTTTTTCGGGTCTTTCAAAAGGTGATATCGAATTTTGTTGAAGCTCGGGACGTTTTCCCGGTGTTCTCTTCGCCGAATGTTATCCAGCACGTCGTTGAGGAGCTTCACGACGTGGAACTTGTCAAACACGATGGTCGCTTTGGGAAAGGCTTCTGCTATCCCCGCGATAAAGGCCGGAGAGAGATCCATCACGACGGTCTCGGATATCGTCAGCGATTCCTTCTTTCTCTTCATAGCGTTCTTTGAAGGAGAGGATGGACTCTTTTCCTTTCCCATCGGAAACGTGGATCACCTTGGCTCGTTCCAGGTCCATGAAATTAGTCAGGTAAACACGCCCTTTTCTACGCGCCCCTCCATCTATGGCGAGTGTGATAGCCCGTTCCTGTGAGAAGACCTGAAAGTCGACTTCTTTCTCAATGGTGTGCTCTAAAAGCCTCCAAAGACGGTTTTCACTTTCGCCGTATAACTGATGGATCTCCGTGACGCTGGTTACTTGGGCCAAGGATAGTATCAACGCTTCGAATAAAAGCGTGAATCCGCTTTCTTCCCGCGCCCAGGGTACTTGTACTTGCTTGATACCATACGGTAAAAATCTCTTATTGTTATCCAAGCCAGTTCATAAGTATACTCGAACGACTGAATCAAACCTTGCTTTTCCAATTTCGACAATTCTCTTTCATTCGCTAATTCAACGGCTTCGCCCAAATTTGAAAGCGCTTTTTTAAAATTCGAATACCGCTGGATCCACCGTATATCTTTTATCATCTTCCTCATCTCTTATGTCTCAGCAAGCATTCTGAAAACATTCCGTGGTACTTCTTCGACGTTATAGTATATCAAGAAACTCGTTCCACATGCCCGCAGCTGCGATAATAAATTGGATAATCCATCGCGCTCATACTGTGGATAGTCGCGGTAAAAGTTACCGTTTTAGAGAATAAAAAGCATCCGGATTATGGGAGGGAAGAGTTCACAGACATATCGGTGAAATCTTAAAATTTTCACCGGTGTCTTAGCGGTATTTTCTTTAGATATTGGCGATAAATATTAATACAGTAAAAATAGGAGATCCTTAAAATGTACCAGTCTTAGGGTCTCGCGGCTACGTTCTTTCAGAAG
>JAAYCF010000391.1 GCA_012744415.1 Thermotogaceae bacterium | reverse complement strand
CTCAAGGCCATTATTTCGTTCAGGGACAACGCGTTTTGAGCGGTATTTCCTCCGAAGGGAGAACGGACGATCAAAAGGTCGTTACCAATAAAGAAATTGTCCCGACTTTTACGGATGACCTTTTCCTCAGAATAGGGGATGATCGAGATGAGTGTCACGATGAATACGACCAGTGTGTACATCGAGATGGTGAGACCGGTTCGGGTACGGTTTTTAGAGGGAAAGGCGATCGCGATCTTTGTAACGCCTTTAGATAAACGACTGCGCGAGAAAAGCGATTTCAAGACACTTTCGAAGACTTTGAGGTTGAAGATGACCAGCAAAATGCAGGAAAGCAAAATCGCCACGCCCTTCACCAAAACCACCCAGGGATTGGGGAGTTCGCTCATCGCATAAGCGGGGCGGAAAAGCATCGAAAGCCCGATAACCCAAAAGCAGGCGAGCGTGACCGGCCACCGTTTATCACGGAAGGGCAACGAAAGCGCCAGGAAAAATGAAAAGCTGAAAACGCCGATGCTGAAAACGAGTTCGTTTCGCCCGCGCCATCCCTGTATCATGACAAGAAAACAGACGAAAGCCAACAAAACCCACAAGAATTGAAATCGCTTTTGAGCTTTTTGATCCCAAGCAGGAGGCAATCCTCGGATCGAATCGACGATGTTCATCTTCGCATTCCGGGAAGAGGTGTAGAAGATGACGACTAACGGAATCGACAATCCCAGGATGAAACTGTAGAAAATGGAGATCGGCTTGATATAAAAACCGAAGGTGATGTTTTCTTGAGTGACGGGTATTGGCAACTCGAAGGGCAAGATCGAGGCGATGTTATCGATAAATCCCGAAAATTGTCCTAATATGAAATGGGTGATCAGCATCCCCACCGCAACCCCGATGACCGACGAGAGCACCGAATAGAAGAATCCCTCGAAAACCATCACCAAGGTCACCCGCGAGCGCTTGTAACCCAACGCGCGCATCGTCGCCAACTCGATCTGCCGTTCCTCCGACAGCATTTTGAAGGTGTTCGAGATCAAGAGGATTCCGGCCAAGATCGCAAAGGCGCTCAAACCCAGAAAAACCAGGCCGAAATTGCCTTCATCGGCGACATCGACAAGCTCTTTCTTGGAGGTATCCAGTTTGAAGGTCGGCGATAAACCGGATTCCGTATAAGAGGCCACGATTGCATCGGTGCGGCGAACCCCGTCGGTGAAGTCTCCTCGGTTCGATATCAATACCGCGTTGGTTTCGTACTCGGAAGACAGGTTGATCAATTTTCGCAGTTGGGCTTCCGGCAAAACCAGGCTTCCGTTCATCCCACCCCGTCCCGCCCCCTGATAGTTCAAGTAGGAGTATTCGGGAAGAATCCCCGCGACCTTTACGGAAGGGGTTCGAGACCAAAACGCGAGCTGCTGCAGGACATTCGTGCTGAAAGACAACGTGTCTCCGGGTTCAACTTTCAGAAGAAAAGCCAAATCTTTTGATAGGTAGACGCCTGGGATACCATCCGTTTCCTCGGGTTCAACCAATACCGGATGAGCGGTTCCGAAGGAGGGGATCGCATCCCAATCCACGCCCATCACGCTGACCTTCAGATAGTTCTGGAGCAATCCCGTTCTCTGGGAATCCTCTTTCTCCGACTTCACTTGAGCTTCGATGCGGATAACCGGAAAGACGCCGTCCACGAGGTTCTCTTGTCGCAGGGTTTCAAGCCAAGGGGAGATCTCACCGAGAGAAAAATAGGTTCCGGTCTGTCGTCCGGAGGCGTCGGTTTTGTATACAATTTGGTCAATTTCACCGTATTCCCCTTCGATCTGCGCATAGATAAACTTGTTGAAGGAGTCGGTCATCGCGAAGGAGCCGGTGATGAGAGCGGTCCCCATCAGCGAACCCAGAATGACGAGGAGGGTGTTCGTGGGTTGCCGAAAGATGTTTCTCAAAGACATCGCGGCGATGATCCTGTTTCTCGCCATGAGCAGGAGCACGAGGACGATGACTCCGGAAAGTATGCCGAGTATGATTTCTAAGACCATGCTAATCCTTGACCGGGGAGAGTTCCCGTATGCGGATGATCTGACCGCTGTCCATCGATACGATCCGGTTGGAATAGTCCGCGATGCGTTCGTCGTGGGTCACGATGACGAAGGTCTGACCGTTCTTTTCGTTCAATTCCAAGATGACGTCCATGATTTCCCGTCCGGTTTGGGTGTCCAATGCCCCCGTCGGTTCATCCGCCCAGATGATCTTGGGGCGATGGACCAGCGCCCGCGCGATAGAGACCCTCTGGCGTTCGCCGCCGCTCAGGTCAGAAGGATAGTAGTTCAAACGTTCTTTGAGTCCGAGGCGCGTCAGAACCTCTTCCGCCGCCTTTCGGATATTTTTCCTCCCGCTTTCAACAGCGAAGAGCGGCAATTCTACGTTTTCGACAACGGTCAGTACCGGAATCAAATTGTAGAATTGGAAGATGAAACCCATGTTTTTCGCACGAAAGAGCGTTTTCGCATTGTCTGAAAGCGCATGAAGGTCGACTTCTTCGATCAAGACCTTTCCCTCCGACGGGTAATCGATAGAAGAAAGGCAATTCAAAAGGGTCGTCTTTCCGCATCCGGAAGGCCCTAAAATCGATAGAATCTCCCCTTTTTGTATGGAAAAATTTAATCCTTTCAGGGCTTCAAAAACGGTACTCCCTGTTCGATAGGATTTACGCAAGTTTTCTACTTTGACAATCTCCACGGAACACCTCATTTCTTAAAAAATCCTTTTATTATATACCAAACTGTCCGGTGAACGCGTATAATCGATAATCGGACCCATCATAACGGCCTTAGCCCGCCAAAGAGGGGCAGATTTAGAGGGGT
>JAAYCF010000390.1 GCA_012744415.1 Thermotogaceae bacterium | reverse complement strand
GCAAGCGCTTCTTCAAAACTTAATACACGATAGCATCGGAGGCGTCGGAACGGACGTGGTTCACCAAGAGATGGAAACCCGATACCGGTCGTTGTTCGACCGCTGTATGAGCGCGCGCCAACACCTGCTGGAAGGACTATCACCGTACTTCTCCGAAGGTTATTATTTATGGAACCTCCAGCCTTTACCCGTAACGGTTGTTCAAACCCTCGAAGATCGGTATTGCGTTTGCTCTATTACGGGAGGAAGGCTGGAAAAAACGGACCCCGTGTTCGAACCGTTAATCACGCAGGAACAGAAGATCGAACGCTTCGTGTGGCATAACGAACACTATGATCTTTTCGTAGAAGGGGGGCGCGCGACCCTCTCGCAGAAATCGGGAGATAAACGGGTTATCCGTTTTTCTGTTTTCGAAGACGAGGGAGACAGCTATACTTCCGCTTTAACGCGTGAAGCGCCTTATCAAACCGTCGATATGACCACCTACCAGCGGAGCCGCTCTTACGAATCCGTCAAGATACAGTTCGAAAACCCGCTGATCCGGTGGGAGTGGGTCATCGGGTGCGATCACACGCCGGTAATCAAGATGAAAGCGACTTTACAAGGGCGGGGAGTGGGCTATGCGCTCATCTTGACCCTGGAAGGCGCAGGCAACTTAACCGTTTATTCTCCCTTTGACGCTTTCGAGCGAAAGCCCTATGACGTCATAGAAGAGCCTGCTCAGGCGTGGCAGCCGTTTTTAGTCGCCGCCCGAGAAACGGGAAAGGGCACCGAATTTTCCTTCAAAGACTTCGTGGGGTATCGGCAGAAAGGCGTTATGACAGGGTGGTTGTCTCCTTTGTACGGATACACGACCGTGGATAACGGCGCCGGACTCATCCTACTGCGTTCGGTCGATTTTCTTTCGAAACCGGAGGTGCCTGGAAGAATCGGAGACGCGGGGCCGTATATGTATACCCCGGGGGCGGCGATGAAAGGGGAGATCGCCCACGGCTTTTCCCTCTTTTGCGGAAAAGATGAAGACTTCCCAAAATGGAAGAGCGCTTTCTCCACCCCACCCATTCTCTTTCATTCGGAAGCTAACCCTTCTGAAGGTGGGGAAGTTTCTGACATACCGTCACTTTCACTCGGTTTCTATGAAGGGGGATACGCGGAATGCACGACCGCGATCCCCCTGCCCTCCCAAAATAGTTCGGAAGCGAGAAAAATCGGATTCCGGTTTTATAATCCCGGAACCGCGCCTATCCCTCTCCGATCGGCGTTAGAACTTCATGCTTGCGGGGTCAGAGGGGATAGAACCGCGCCGTTTGCAGGGGTTATCGAACCGAAAACCATCGAGACGGTTGGGCTAACGCTTCCGATCAACGACCACCCGATAAGAAATATCCGGTCTCTTTCGATCCTGTCGCCAGTTCTAAATTGGGTGAGAACGCCGGTAGCCTCTCCTCCCGATCCACTGAAGATACAAGAGCTGGTTCGTCTGCGAGACGAACAGGAAGCCATCTCAAATCGCTATGAGAAAGAGGGGCGCGAAATCCCTGGACTGAATTTCCAAAGTCGTTTCGCCTATTACAAAGCCAAAAGGACCGCGCTCGAACTCTCCCTATCGCTCTGTCAAAATATGCGTCCGACAACCGCGCGAGACCCCGAGATACAGAAGGTTTTTTTAGAACTCAACGATTTACGGATCAAACGCAGAAGCATCGAACTGCTCATAGAAACGCTAAAATCGGAGGTGTAGCACAATGTCATTTTTAGGACAGGAAACGAAAGAACGGCTGAATGCTTTCGGCAACCGAAAGATCGTCGTAGGAATCCCCAGCTATAACAATGAGGAAACGATCTCTTTCGTTGTCAAACAAGCGTACAGAGGAATCGCCGAGTACTTTGACGAAGACGGGCTGATCCTCAACTGTGACGGAGGCAGCAGCGATCAAACGCGGAACGTCTTTTTGGAAACTGATACGCTTTCCATACCCAAATTATCCTTTCAGTACGAAGGGGTAGCGGGTAAAGGCAGCGCGTTAATCGCCATGATCGAAGCCGCCTATACCGTCGGCGCGGAAGCGTTGGTGTTTGTGGATTCGGACCTGCGAAGCATCGCGCCGGGCTGGATCTATCGTTTGGCCGCTCCGATCGCCGAAGGGAAGGCGTGTTATGTGACCCCCTACTATCGGCGCCACAAATTCGACGGAACCATCACGAATCAAATCTGTTATCCCATCACCTCTGTATTGTATGGAAAAGAGGTACGTCAACCGATCGGGGGCGATTTCGGCGTATCCCGTCAAATGATGGAAGTCTACCTCGCCCAACCGCCCGAGACGTGGCAAAGCGATACCGCGCGATTCGGGATCGACATCTGGATGACGACGTTGGCGATCAACGAAGGTCGATTGCCGGTTTTTCAAGCCGCGCTGGGCGCGAAGATTCACGACGTGAAAGACCCCGGAAAGCATCTTGGGCCAATGTTCACCCAAGTCGTCGGCACGCTCTTCTCCCTGATGGAACGTTATCAGGAGATTTGGGCCGCCAACGCGGACTTTCCGGTTACGGCGCCGATATTCGGAGACCTGGCGGAAACGGAGGTTGAACCGCTGAAAGTGGATTTGGAAAACTTGAAACGAAAAGCGCGCGTGGGGGCGGAAAAAGTGCACGATTTTTTGCGGCCCTCCTTACCACTCGATTACGTACCGATACTGAACCGGATCTTGCGCGAAGGCGTTTGCGACTCTCCCGAATGGATACGCTTCGTTTTCTGGCTGTCGAAAACAGCGCAACGCCGTGCGGAAAAAGAACTTTGGATGGAAAGCCTCATTCCCTTTTACTTCGCGCGGGTCGCTTCGTTCGTAGAGAAAACGAAGGATTGGACAGAAGAAGATGCGGAACAAGAAGTCCGGAAACAAATGAAACTGGCTTATGAGATGAAAGGCGAACTTATCGAAGTTTGGAAATGAGCGATTTAAAAATGGCTGCCGGTAAGGCCATCGCGCTGTAAGCGTTCTTC
>JAAYCF010000054.1 GCA_012744415.1 Thermotogaceae bacterium | reverse complement strand
TTGTCAACAGACTCCAGACAGTTCGTTTCCTCCCTGCCTGCTGTCCAAGCTACGGGGTTCTGACTTTTTCCCCGGTGGGCTTCCGTCCTCCCCACTGAACATTTCTGCCTTACCTGGACGTGCTAAAAATTGGCGCTCCGATAAAAAACTTCGTAAGGCCTTAACAGCCGCTGCGACCTCTTTCTTTCGAAACCGTGTATCCCGCAAAGCACATTCCTTACTTTTAACCGTATTGGCCCGCTGTTTTATCCGCGATATCGGTCTTCGTTTTTTCTTCTATCAACCGATTACAAAGACAGCAATTGCTCTGTCGGCAAAACGATAACGCCCGCATCAGCAAGCTCCGTGTTGACTTTGTCGATCAACGCCTGGCCCTCTCGATTGAAATGGCTGTGCGCGTCTTGGGCCAAGTAGACCGTGTATCCTAGTCTTCTGGCTTCCTGGCAGGCCGCGTTCACACACCCGTGCGAAACCATTCCGGTTGCCACGATCGTTTTGACGCCCAACTCACAAACTTTTCCCAGTATCGCTTTTTCTTTCAACGCGCTGCTGACGGTTTTATCCATAAACCAATCTGTGTCTTCGCTTCGAATATCATGATGGATTTGCCATTGCGGGCTGTTTTTAATCAGAAACCCCTCGTTGGCGTGCCGGATGAAAAAAACCGGCCATTTTTCCGCATGAAAACGATCGATCAGCGCATTGATGTTTCTTAAAAATGCCGTCTCACGGTAAACCTTCGTCGACTTCTGAAACAAACCCACCTGAACATCTATCACGAACAATGCGGTCTGTGGATCCATTTTTCCCACCTCTGAGAATTCTCTGGAATGCGGCTCTCCTGGCCAGCGAGGTTGGATAAGAAGCGTATATAGCGGAAAACGTTTGATCACTGGTGTTGGAAGTCTTACGGATCACCGGATTCTTTTCGAATGGTTACTTTAATAGGACGATAAAGGATCTTTAAGGATTATACCAGAAAGGCGAGCGAGAGAGGAACGTCCAAACCTGGTGAGGATTGTATACTGATCGCGGGGTAAGCGTTTTGCGCGACCCCGCGATCTCGCGGCGAAGGCAGGCTTTACCTCAGAGGCGGTTGAGGGTCCTTTCGGCTCGGGTAGAGCGACAGAACGATGGGATGGCGGCGGTATCGCATAAGGAAAATAAACGAAAACACCGCGTTTAAGGCATAGAAGGCCGTGCTTACCGAGAACAGAAGGTTATAGCCGCTCACACTGGCCCCGACGATCAATCCGAACAGCATCGCGGCGATTCCGCGGACGGAATTATTCAGAAACGCGTTGATTCCCGCAAGCGTCGCAATTTTCTCTTTGGGAATAAACGAATTGATGATGGTCGTAAGGATGGGCGACGCCGAGTTCATCAGGATGAATCGAAGCGTATAGAGCAACACGAACAGCGCCGGTTGCCGTACAACGATCAGAGAAATCATCAGGGGAATGACCAGCATTTCGGACCAGAATCGCAACTGCAAGGGACCCACCCTACGGGCGAGAACGTGTGAAAAGATGTTTCCCGCCGCAGTCCCCAACTGCGCGATGGACAACGCGACGCCGATCGCGGCGGAAGAGAGGCCGAAGAGGTCTTTGTAGATCAGGTTGCCAAAGTGGATAAACAGCCCGGCGCCAAAACCGATCGACATTGTCGAAAGATAGTAAAGCGTCAGGATCTTTTTCTGTTCGGGTTTGATCATCGAAAAATCCAGTACTTTTCGGATGGCAATCCGGATATCGGGAACCTTTATATGAAGCAAAGGGATGAAACTTATGCAATAGAGCGCCGTAGAGAGATATAGAGCTTCACGCAATCCGAACCACTCTCCGAAGAAGCCCCCAAGAAGATTACCTAAAACGCCGCTGGCCATCATCAATCCGATGTTAAGTCCAAAGACTTTCGCGCGATTCCGGTTTTCGGTCATATGGACGATAATGGCCGATACTACCGTTTGAGAAAGGATCCCGATGCCCCCTCTAAAGAACGAGATCGCGTTAAGCGCAGCGGGATCGGGTATCACGATCATCCCGATATTGAATAACGGAACCAGTAAGGCCGAAATGAGCAACACCTTCTTTCTACCTATCGTTTCGGCCAAAAGGCTCATCACAAATCCGATGATCGCGCTTCCCCAAAGCATGAACGAGGTGAT
This sequence comes from Thermotogaceae bacterium, assembly GCA_012744415.1. Classification (GTDB taxonomy): domain Bacteria; phylum Thermotogota; class Thermotogae; order MWEM01; family MWEM01; genus MWEM01. The sequence continues at coordinate 9,760 of JAAYCF010000054.1, read as the reverse complement.
GTTCCCAATCTCCTGGTTGGTTACGAGATTTTCCCGCAGGTAAAGGTTGAAAACGACCCCGAACATATCCCTGGTGATCGTTCCAATACTGGTAAACATAAGTAATTGAGCGATTTGCGCGCGCATCTTCCGATCTCCTCACTTCTTTTAGTACGGTAAGCAAACTATTAGGCGTATTATATGCCATTTTACCAGATAAATCAATGATAAATCGCCAAAGAGCCTCGTTAGTCCCGAGTCATCGGCGAATATGGTAAAATATGGCCGGTAACGACGATCATTCTTTAAGGAGAAGAGGTGAGCTTTTATGGAATCAGCGAGTAATACGGAAATTCCTTTACGACCCCCATAGCACGTCTTATGAAAAAGGAGGTAATACCCGATGGTACGATTTTTTTCGCGTGAAAATGAGAAGGTTGTCGAGAAAAAAGGCTTTTCCCAGGATTGCATTATCCTCGTAGTGAATCCCACCCGAGATGAGACGAATATGATTTCCAGTCTGCTGAATTTTACGCCCGATTTTATCAACGATGTACAGGATTTGGATGAGCGCGCCCGTATCGACTATGACGAAAAGGTGATACAGATCATCTTGAAAGTCCCTTACAAAGATGAATCAGATGAAAAACTGCTCTACAAAACGATTCCGTTGAGCATCTTGTTGGGTGAAAACTACATTCTGTTAGGCAGCAAATACCCGGTCGATTTTATCCAATCGATGATCGAAGAATCGAAGGTGAACCCCAAGAAGCGGAGTCGTATGATCTTTCAAATGATGTACAAGAACGCGATTTTATTCCTCAACCACTTGAAAGAGATCAACAAAGTTACCGATTCGATCGAGGAAAAGCTGCAAGAATCGATGAAGAACAAGGAACTTGAGCAATTGATGTATCTTGAGAAAAGTCTGGTTTACTTCACGACCTCTCTGCGATCCAATGAAATCGTTATGGAAAGAGTGTTGCGTGGCAACGTGTTCGAAATTTTCGATGAAGATCGCGAATTGTTGGAAGATACGATCGTCGAAAACAAGCAGGCCTTGGAGATGGCGAATATATACAGCAGCATTTTGTCCGGGATGATGGACGCGTACGCTTCTGTTATTTCGAACAACGTCAACTCGATCATGAAGGTCTTGACGATTGTTACGATCGTTTTGCAGATACCGACCATCCTCTCCAGCTTTTACGGTATGAATATCCCCCTGCCGTTCCAACATGAAGGGGTGGTATTCGTCTTTATTCTCGCATGGTCAGTCGTGGTCGGTATGCTCATCCTGTTGTGGTTTAAAAAGAAAAAATGGATATAGCCTGATCTTTGATTCGCTGAAAGGAGCTGTTATGATGCCCACTTTTCAAACTTTATCCGTCCTGCCTACTTTGCCGGAACGTCTGAAATCGCTGAAAGACCTGGCTTACAGTTTTTGGAGCAGTTGGAATCCCGAGGTGGAGGCCTTGTTCCGGACTTTAAACCCGCGCCTTTGGAGCGCCGTTCAATACAATCCCGCGAAATTTTTACGGTACATCAGTCAGAGAAGGCTGGATGCGGCGGCGAAAAATCCGGAATTTTTAAGCGAATACGATCGCATCGTCTCGCTTTATGAGCACCATCGGGATGTCGCCTCCTTATGGTTCAACCAAACCTACGGCAAATCCGGAAAGGAAAGCTTTCAGATCGGCTATTTTTCTGCGGAATTTGGATTGCACGAGTCTTTTCCGATGTACTCCGGCGGGTTGGGAATCCTGGCCGGCGATTTCATCAAATCCTGCAGCGATATGGGCCTACCCATCGTCGCCGTTGGATTACTTTATAAAAACGGTTACTTCGAACAGCGGTTGAACCGGGAAGGGTGGCAAGAGGCGCTTTATCACGAGTATGCGTTCATGGATCTGCCCGTTGAAACGATTAAAAACGATTTCGGCGAAGAGATCAAAATCAATGTCGATTTTCCCAACGGAACGGTCTTGGCCAAGGTGTGGAAGGTCTCGGTGATGAACACAGTGTTGCTGCTGCTCGATACGGATTTACCCGAAAACACGCCGGAAAACCGGGAAATCACCTCGAAACTATACGGTGGAGACCACGATATGCGGGTCCGCCAGGAACTGATCCTGGGAATCGGGGGGGTGCGCGCCCTGCGCGCTTGCGGCTATCAACCGTCCGTGTGGCATATGAATGAGGGGCACTCCGTTTTTATGGCCCTTGAACGGATACGTGAACTGGTCGAAAAAGAAGGCATCACCTTTCATCAGGCGCTCGAGATCGTCAGAGCCTCAACGGTCTTCACCACACACACGCCGGTTCCAGCCGGAAATGACGCTTTTCATTACAGTCTGATCGAAAAATACTTTTACGCCTATTGGGTTAGGATGAAGATTTCCAAAGAAGCCTTTTTGGACCTTGGAACGGCTCCTTATGAAGAAGGCCAGATGATGTTCAACCTCACGATTTTGGCGCTCAACGTCTGTGCCTGGAAAAATGGCGTTAGCCGCTTGCACGGGCATGTGTCCCGAAATCTGTGGAAGAACAACTGGATCGGAGTGCCGACAAACGAAATTCCGATCTCCTATGTCACGAATGGAATCCACACGGAGACATGGATGAACCGGAATATACGCGGACTGCTGGACAAGTATCTCCCCGAGTGGAAGGACCGATTGCTGGATCCCGGCTATTGGGACGGCATCGACACGATACCGGACCGGGAGTTGTGGGAAGTCACCCGAAAAATGAAGAAGGAAATGATTCGGTTCATCCACGACCGCGTTTCGGAACAGCGATCCCGTTACGGCGAAACCATCGAGCAGCTCCGGGAAGTGGACAGCATCTTCGATGAAAACACCCTGACGATCGGCTTCGCCAGGAGATTCGCCACCTACAAGCGCGCAACTTTGATTCTTCAAAACATCGAACGGTTCAAACGGATCTTGAATGACCCTGAACGGCCGGTACAGATGATCTTCGCCGGTAAGGCGCATCCGGCAGATCGTCCCGGACAAGAGCTGATCAAGCGTGTTTACGAGATCAGCCGTTCTTGGGATTTTAAAAATCGGATCGTTTTTTTGGAAAATTACAACATGGAGGTCGCCCGAAATTTGGTTTCCGGAGTCGATATCTGGTTGAACACGCCTCGGAGGCCCCATGAAGCGAGCGGCACTTCCGGACAAAAGGTGCCCGTGAACGGCGGTATCAACTTTAGCGTTATAGACGGCTGGTGGGAAGAAGGATATGACGGCAAGAACGGCTGGGTTATCGGGGATGGACGCGAATACGCCGATACGAATATCCAGGATACCGTCGACGCGGTTTCTTTTTACGACACGTTGGAGAAGGAGATCGTTCCGAAGTATTACGCGCGGAACGAGGAAGGCATTCCGGTCGAGTTCCTAACGATGATGCGCCATTCGATGAAAACCGTCATTCCGCAGTTTAATACCCACCGGATGGTCAAGGACTATCTCGTCCAGCTCTATCTGCCGGCTTACGCTTACGGGACGGCCATGGAAGAAAAGCGGTTTGAAACCGGCAAAACCGTCGCGGAATGGAAAGCGCATATAGAAAGAGAATGGAGAGCGGTCAAAATACAAGCCAATTCGATCCGGAGGAATGAAGAAGAAATCCCCGCGAATCTGGAACTCGAATTCTCCGCCACGGTCTATCTTGGAGAGATCGAGCCAAAGGATGTAACGATCGAGATCTATTTCGAACGGTACAACGTGATGGGAGAACTGGAAGGCGCCGAAATCTTCCCGATGGCAATGGACATGGAAACCTTGCACCATACGTACGTCTTCAAAGGGAAGTTCCGACTGTCCGAGCGCGGGAATTACAAGTACAGCATCCGGGCGCTCCCCTTCCATCCGGGGCTTCCGTTGAAGTTTGACACAGGCTTGATTCGGTGGATGGGAGAATCCTGATTTGAGCGAAGGACGGGCACAGACGATCCCCTCTCTCGGAGGCTCCATAAGGACGCCTGAAAACATCGCGGGCGCCAGGGAAGAATGGTTTGGAGGTTTCTAAAGACAGAATAGCGGGTTAGAGTCCCTAATTCGCTACATCGGCAAAATAGAAGGGGTGATTGTATGAAAAGAATCAAACGATTCTGGCTTGTGATCATCGTTATCGCCGTCGTCTTCATATCCTCCGCGCTCTCTTGTGGATCGAACCCGGTCCTCTTAACCATTCACGTCTGGAACAACCAAGGCGCCGGCATCGCGATCCGAGTAGAAATCGATACCGTTCATTACGGTCCTTATGCAAACGGAGAGACGTCCACCTTTTATGTCTCTCCCGGCAGTGTCCTGAAAATTTGGGATGTGACGCACGCCACCTACCTGGTGTTCAACGTGGCCGGCGGACCGTATCAGTACACCATCAACGCCGGTAACACCTTCTTGGTCGATCAGGTCGGCCCGGTCATCTTCATTCAAATCACCTAACGAGAGAGAACGCGTCCGGAACCTGGATCACTTCAGGCATCGCGATCCGTTCGGACCGGTTTGACGCAGGTTTTTTTATAGAGTGGCGCAAACTTGCTTCTTCGGCCGAATAAAAGGGGTGATCGTATGAAAAGAATCAAACGATTCTGGCTTGTCATCATCGTTATCGCCGTCGTCATCATTTCTTCCGCGCTCTCTTGCGGATCGAACCCTATCCTCTTTACCATTCACGTCCGGAATGATCAAGGCGCCGGTATCGAGATCCGGGTGGAGATCGATACCGTCCATTATGGTCCTTATGCAAACGGAACGACGCCTACTTTTTACGTCTCTCCCGGCAGTATCCTGAAAATCTGGGATGTGACGCACGGCGCTTATCTTCCGTTCAACACGGGAGGCGGCGCGTTGCAGTACGTGATTAACGCCGACAAAACCTTTTTAGTCGATACCTTCGCGGCGGGGTATTTAATACAAATCGTGTAACGAGAGCGCCATCCTACCGTAGCAGTGGATGTACGGGTTTTTGGGGAGCGGCTGTTTCGCAGGAGTGGCCCCGAGTAAAGGAGGAAAAGGCCGCAGCGATGTTTTTCGATAACGAGAACACTCTCATTTCGAGATTTGAACGGACGGTTCAAGCCTTTCCAGATCATATCGCCGTCGACGACGCCAAAAGGGAGATCACTTTCTGTGAATTGCGCGAGGAAGCCCTACGGTTAAAAGCATGTATCCCGAAAGAGCTTGGGGCAAGATCGCCGCAACCAATCGGCATCTTTCTGGAAGAAAGCGTCGAAGCGGTCGCTGCGATCCTGGCGATTCTCTACTCCGGCAACTTTTATGTTCCGTTAAACGTCTTTTTCCCGAAAGGGGTTAGGGAAAAGATCCTCGCTTCCGTCGAACCGCCCCTCATTATCACGAGTGTCGAGAGAGCCGGCGACTTGATCGTGTGCGGCGTACCCGTTTCCCGTATGCTCTTCGCTGAAGACGGAGCGAGACAAACCGTCCCGGACTCCAGAGTGCTCGGGAACCTTCGGCTGATTGACAGCGATCCGATCTACATCATGCATACCACCGGATCGACGGGACAACCGAAAGGCGTGATTATCCAGCATCGCAGCGTTCTGGAGTACCTCCGCTGGATAGGAAAAACCTTCCGAATGGATGAGCGGACCGTCATGGGATGCACGAATAGTTTTTCCTTCGACAACTCTATCGTAGAGCTCTTCAGTATGATGTTTTTCGGCAGCCGCCTCGTTTTATTACGCGGCCGCGGCGCTGAAAAAGATGACTCCCTTTTACTTCACGTGATGAACAAACACCGGGTAAATTTCATATTCTGGGTACCTTCGACGCTCAAACGGATCGCTAACGAAGATCGCTTGGCCGACCAAAAACCCGGTTATATCGACCGTGTTCTCTTCTGCGGAGAAGTGATGTCCAACAAACACCTCAATTACTGGCGGCGTCATTACCCTGCCGCCACATTCGCCAATCTTTATGGCCCTACAGAGATCACGGATGTCTGCACCTGCTATATCGTCGACCGCGCTTTCGCCGATGACGACCCGCTGCCTATCGGACATGCGCGCGACAACGTGGATATCTTGCTTATGACCGGAGAAGGGCCAGCAAAACCCGGTGAAAGCGGGGAGATCCTCGTTCGTGGAAGCGGACTGTCCGCAGGCTATTGGAAGGCGCCGGAAGCCACCGCCGAAGCGTTCGTGCAAAATCCTTTGAATGACCGGTATCCTGAAATCGTATACAAAACCGGAGACATCGGGCAGCTCAATGAGCGGGGAGAACTCATGTTTTTGGGAAGAAAGGACACGCAAATCAAGTTTTTCGGAACGCGTGTGGAATTGACGGAGATAGAGCGGATGGCGCTTTCGCTCGAAGGGATCAGAAATGTCTGCGCGTTGTATTTCGAAGAACGCAATAAAATCGTGATGGCCTACGAAGCCGATCGAGAATGGAGCGCCGCCGAAATGATCCTGGCCTTGAAACCGCATCTCATCGCCTATCCGACGCAATACATAAGGGTAGACAGTTTTCCGTACAATACGAACGGAAAGATCGATCGGTCGCGTTTGAAAGAAAGAATCGAACCGCAAGTCGGACCTTAAAGCGTTTTTTTCACCTGATTCCGTTTTATGTAGAGGAAGGGAGTGGTTTCAATGGAGGGACCGTTCAATAACAAAGCCTTGTTTTTGGGTCCAAAATCCGAAAACTACGATTTTTTCCGAAAGATGTTGCTGTTTTTAATGGACGACCACGCTGAATGGCGGCGATACTTTCATCCGGACGACGCGCCTATTGTGACCGAAGAAGAGAAGGGTCAAAAAGACTTCCTTGATACGCTGCAACAAACCCGAGAAGCCTTGGTGGACCTGGCCGGACAACTTCAGGAAAGCTCCACCCCCTGGTTTTCCCCCCGATATCTGGGCCATATGACCACGGATACCTTGATGGCAGCGAACCTGGGGTATATGCTGACCATCCTGTACAATCCGAATAACTGCGCTTATGAGGGTTCTCCGGCGACAACGGCTTTGGAGATCCAAGTCGGACGACAACTCGCTTCCTTGATGGGATACGATCCCCAGCGGGCTTGGGGTCATATCACCTCGGGTGGAACGATCGCCAATTACGAAGCAATTTGGTTGGCGCGTAACCTGGCCTCCATCCCATCAGCCGTTCACGCATGCCATCCGGAGTTGGTCGCCGGATTGGATGAGTGGCAGTTGATGAATCAGACCACGGCCGAAATCCTGGATCTGATTGACCGCGTGAAAGAAGCCGGCGTTTTTGAAGAGGTCAGGCAACATACCATACGCGGAAAAGGGATGGCTGGCGCCAACCTGGGCGCGGTCATCGTTCCTCAATCCAAACACTATTCCTGGACGAAAGCGGCGGACATCTTCGGCATCGGTCAGGATAACCTCTATTTTGTACCGGTGAAAGACGATTATCGAATGGATGTTCAAGCCCTCAAGACGTTGATCGATTCGCTCATCGCCCAAAGAAAACCGATTCTGGCGGTCATTGCGGTCGCCGGAACGACCGAAGAAGGGGCTGTGGACGAGATAGACAAAATCGTTCGCTTGCGCGATCGGTACGCCAAGGAGGGCGTCGCGTTCTATCTCCATATCGATGCGGCTTATGGCGGGTACGTTCGGACGTTGTTTTTGGACGAAGACCATCGCTTTCTCCCATTTGAAACCCTCGATTCGGAACAAAAGGAAACGGGAGAAAACGGAAACGTCTGGTTGAGTAAAGAGGTTTACGAAGCCTATCGGGCGATGGCTCACGCGGATTCGATCACGGTGGACCCACACAAGATGGGATACGTCCCTTATGCGGCGGGCGCGATCGTGGCCGCGGACCGACGGATCATCGACGTCATCTCCTACTTCGCCGCCTATGTTTTTGACCGAAGCGATGACAACCCGATGCTGCTGGGGAGTTACATCTTGGAAGGATCAAAAGCGGGAGCCGCTGTGGCGGCGGTTTGGATGGCCCATCGTGTCGTTCCTTTGAACCGTTCTGGATACGGGCAGATCATTCGTGCCAGCATGGAGGGAGCGAGCCGCTTCTACCATTCAATGCTGAATATGTCGCCTATCGTCGCCAATGGTCGACGATTCCACGTATTACCGTTAACACGGCCGGATATCAACATTATCGACTACGCCTTCCATGAGATTGGCCACCCGAGCCTTCAAAAGATGAACGACCTTAATCAAGACCTCTACGAACGGTGTTCGTACAAATCCGGCCCGCTGTACACAAACGAATTCATCACTTCGAAAACGGCGCTCACAAAGGAAGAATATGGGGATACGCCGTTATCGTTCGTCCGACGTTTCGGCATCGACGCCTCCGAGTGGGCACGTGAAGGCAGCGTGACCGTTTTGCGTTCTTGCGTTCTCACACCCTACTTGGTGAACAACAATACCTACGAAACTTATTGGGGGACCTTTTTAAAGGCGATGGAGAAAGCGATCGCCGGGACGGGGCGCTAATCGTTATCGCTTTAAAGTGATGACCCCTTCACTCAAGAATTCAGGGTACGGGAGTTTCCGAAACCCAGCGCGCGTAGATACGGGGGGTTTGAATCTCCAATCCTCTTCTTTCCCGTATCGTTTTGGTCGCATCTGCCGGATCGAAACCAACGGGGGGCGGAATGGCGGCAGCGCCCTTTACGCTCCAAAAACAGTGATAGAATAGGGCTATCTCCGTATCGATGGCATGCTCTCTGGCATATTGCTGCACCTGAATCCATTTTTCTCCCGACGACCAGGCGGCCAATTCCAAAAGGAAGTCCCCGGTCCATTCGACGAACGCGTCTTCCGGGTTGTGATCGTTGACCGTCTGACCAGAAGCGGTTTTCTCGGAGTCATTGTCTGTGTAGGAACTTTGGTTCCACATCGACGCCGCAATCATGAAGGCGAGATTGTCTTGGGCAAATTCGCCGCTCAACCGCGTCAGGTAGTTCCCCGAATAACAACTTTCGAGTATCAACGAAAAGTGTATATCTGGAAAAAAGCGAAGGATGCTATCTTTGAACGCCAGGGCCGTCATGGAATACCCCCCGATCGTTACGGATCCTATTCCCCCATGCGCGCATATATAGATCGTGACGCGGTTGACCTGCTCCTGGACAATCAGCTGGTTAATCGCCAGTTTGATGCGATCGACCGGATTCTGATCCGTCTTTACCGGGCTGGCAAGGGAACGGACTTTCGAAGCCGTAAACAGACTCTGCATATCCTGCAGAACCCGGGCATGGTTGTTGCTTGCTTCCGTATAAGCCGGTTCCGATTCCATCACGCCGTTGATCACGATCGCTCCCTTGCTGATCACCGAAATCTCCGCAGGGTTGAGTGTTTTTGAGCCTGCCACCGGTTTGATCATCTGAAAAGGATTCCAGACAATCGCCTGAAAATAAGCGTCTGAAGTCACGCTTCTCAAAGGGTTGGGCGTCTGGCCATTCAAGAGAGGCCAGCCGACGGTGTTCTCCGTGTACAGAACACTTCCGCTGACGCCGATAACCGCGATTTTTCCGGGATGCTGGTATAAAGCGCCGGGACTCTGGTCCAGATAGAACAACCAACCCGGTTCTTGCAAAGAGCCACTACCCCTCGATTCGATTTCTTCATAACCGACGAACGAACTGACGACGCTCCCCTCCGGCACAGCCGCCAGAAGAAGCCCCGCCATCGGGGTATCCGGATCTTGGGGAATTCCCTCGTCAATGAGCCACGCAAGAAACAAATCGATCGCCCGATTCTGGTCAATCCGTAGCGGCCCCGAGCAACTGAGCA
>JAAYCF010000389.1 GCA_012744415.1 Thermotogaceae bacterium | reverse complement strand
CGCTCATGGTGGCTTTGACGCCCATCATCGGGAACAATGGGAACCACTTTTCGTTTTCCTTCTTGAAACAGAGTTCCTGATCGAACAGGTATTCTTCGGAATTTTTATCGTTAGCATCAATCGTAAGTTCGACTTTTCCTATTCCCGAATAGATTTTTCGAAGGTCGTTGGCGCAATTAAAAACGGTTCGAGCCGGCAGGAAAGCGAGGACGTCATCGCCACCGGCGTAGATGAGAAGCCCATGGTATTTATCTTCCACGACAGGCTTAACGAACCGCGAAAAATGATCCAGTGTCCGTGAGATCGCGCGGTGGTAACTGGGGGTGATCGCGGCCTTTTTAAGGCGAGAAAGGGAGAGCGTGCCTTCCTTTTCCAACTTCTCCATTGCGTCCTTTGCCTTTTGATGCAGTCTGCAGCGGAGTTCCGGCGCTCTTTTTCCGGACATCCACTCGCCCATCTTGTCCCCGTCCATCACGAGAATCGCGTAATAGGGAGTCGGCAGCTTTTGGAGGGGTTGATCCTCCCGCAGCAGATCCAACCATTTTTTTCGTTTTTGTTCTTCCAGGTTGCGAATGGCGATCTCTGTGGTGGAAGGCGTTTTTTTGTTCGGGAAATCCTCTCGAATTTCGCTGATCTCCCGCTTGATGAGGTTGATTGCGCCCAAACGCTCGGGTTTTTCTGTCGCGCTGCGTTTGCCTGACGGTTGGTAGTTTTCGAGTATGGCTTTCACTTCTCCGCTCAACTCATCCCCGTTTGTCAAGCGATCATCGATGTATCCGCCAAAGGCTGTCGTAGCTTTTACTGCTTCCAATTTTCTTCGGGTGAGTTCGTAGAAGAACGGATAAAAACTACCGCTATTAACCTGGTAACTCTCGAGGCTAGAGATTTTTTGCAGTTCATTCAGGAAACCGTCGATTTCGTCGGTATCGGAGAAGAAGTTCTCAAAAGTCTTTTTGAAGTTTTGTGGACTCTCCCATTCCTGTATCGCGTAGTAAAACTCCGGAAAAAGGTCAGTTTGCATCGTCCAATACTTCATATCTGCGTTACTAATCTTTAATCTATCTGCCGTTTGCCGAGCGAATTCGTCCCAAGTCTTTTCGACTGCTTTCTTTACTTCCTCGGCGATCGCTTCGGCTTGGTCTGCCGGGACGACGGCTAAAAACCGGTTGGGCAGCGACGCGATGTCACGGGGAAGATCTTGCGGATGATCGTCAACATCGATTTTGTTATTTCTGAGCCAATCTTTCAACAGCGTTTGGTGGCGCATATTCGGGAAGATGATATGGTCAAAGCCGTAGGTTTCACCGATGGTCCGAATAGCCTGAAAAGTAAGGTAGGACAGCAAATAACTCCCGATCCACAGGTCGCGGGTTTTACGCGCGGCGGCGATGAACTTTTGAATCGGCCCGATCGCTACCTGCAAGAACGACGGTTTAACCTGGGTACCGATTTTGCAACCCTCAAGGGCGGAGGTCATATCCAGGTGGTCAATGATGGAATGATAGGGCACACGGGTATCGGCGGGGAGAAAGTCGATCATTGGGACTTTGTTCGGCAATTTCCACCATAGATGATGGAACAATTTTTCTGGATTGTCCGGGTACTTGTCGACGATGGATTCGACCCACTTCATCAGCTCTTCGGACAAAAATTTCGCGTCATTTCGATAACGGTCATAAACGGTCTTTTTTATATCCAACCGGTTTCCTGACAACGGGTGAAGGAATTCGGTCAATTCCGAACCGTCG
>JAAYCF010000053.1 GCA_012744415.1 Thermotogaceae bacterium | reverse complement strand
TAAAGATCGGGCGCTCCACCCTCGGGTATGGATTTAGTTACTCGAAGCAAAAGACTCTATCCATAAAGGCTGAGAATGGACAAGGAGTATCCGAAGGAGGGCTTGGGGCCTCTCGTGGAGCGCATTTATGGGAGCGCCGACTCTGTAGCTCGGCATGGGTTTTTTCTCCAAACCAAGCGAAAAGGAACAATAAAAGAAAAGGCATGCCCGACTAAAGATCGGGCGCTCCATTTAGCGAAATCAAAGCCCGAACCGTTCACTCGTGCTCGCGCGAATCCAGGAACGCGTGATCGTCTCGTTCTATCTTCCATCCCTCGACTTTGTCGAAAGACAGAAGGGACAGGTTTTCGTTCAAAGAAAACAACGAAGGCTCGAATCCGTTTTTTGATACCAGCAGCGTGTGGTCCGGCGCCAAACCCATCGAGGCGCATTTCCTTTTCAATTCAGTGAGCAAAGTCATCCCAACTCGCTTGTTTGTCCATTTCACTTCCCCGACGAAAATCGCGCGGCCCTTCCTGCCGTAGATATCGATCTCTTCGTTGGCTTTCCAATACCGGCCGATGGTGTCCGGCTGCGCGAGCTCTTTGATCGCAATCCGAGCTTGTTCTTCAAACTCGTAGGCCACAAAGCTCGCGAACTGCCCGTCCAGCTTGGATTTCACGCGGTTTCCCTCTCCTCTTTCCACATCCTCGAAGTAGGGAAAAATGAAGTAATACCAAAACCGGAAGAGAGGATCCTGCACGATGTAGCGGATGTTCCGCGTTCGCTTCGGATTTCCCTCCACCGGTAGCGTTTCGGTTTTCACAAGGTTTAAGGATTGCAAGGTTTTCAAATAGGGTTGCAGTTTGCGCGTGTCGTTCAATCCGACGCGACTGGCGATTTCGTTGGTTTTGTGACACCCGTTAGCGACAGCTTCAATAATAGACTGATAAAATGCGGGTTCCCGCAACTCCTGCATCAGGATAAAAAGCGGCTCCTCTTTAAGCGGAGCCCCCAAGGAGATAAAAAGCTTGTCAATGTTTTCCAATAGGCTGGAAGGCCGATCCGGTAGGTTTAGGTAAAGGGGAATGCCTCCCAAGATGGCGTATAGATCCATGAGCTGATGGTAATCGCGATCCGGAAAAAATAAGGGCAAGTGTTTGAAAGAAAGAGGGCGCAGTTTCATGTATCCGGTTTTCCTTCCGAACAGCGGATTATCTGAGGAAAGAAGGCCTTCCATAAAACTCATGCTCGATCCGCATAAGAACAGTTTCAGCTGGCTTTTCATTTCGTAAGTGTCGATAAGTGCCTGCAGAATAGACACGATTTCCGTCGCGTTTTCCACCATATAAGGAAACTCATCCAAAACGACGATCAGCGGTTCTTTCGCCGATAATTCGAAAATCGCTTGCAAGGCGTCCTGCCAGGTTTCGAACCGGATTCCGGCAACCGGGAACATCGAAGCGACCACTTGTGAGAATTGTTTCAATTGCTCTGTCGCGGCAATCCGCTTTCCGGTATAAAACAGGGGTTTTTCATAATCGAAAGCGTTGCGCAATAGAGCCGTTTTACCGACTCTTCTCCTTCCATATAGCAAGAACACTTCCATCTTATTTGATCTGACGATTTCTTCGAGCGCACGGCGCTCCATTTCTCGATTATGGAACATCGCCCCTCCTTATAATAATCAGGATTAGTATAATCTGTATTATACTAATTACGATTATACCATTTATTCAAAGAACTCGAAAGATATGGAATCCTTTCGCGAAGGAGGGCTTGGAACCTCTTGTGTAGCGTATTTTTCGGAGCGCCGACTCTTTAGGTCGGCATGGGTTTAGTTGCTCGAAGCAAAAGACTCTATCCACGAAGGGTGAGAACGGAAAAGGAGTATCGGGCGAAGGAGGGCTTGGAACCTCTCGTGTAGCGTATTTTTTGGAGCGCCGACTCTTTAGGTCGGCAGGGGTTTTTTCTCCAAACCAAACGAAAAGGAACAATAGAACAAAGGGTATGCCCGACTAAAGATCGGGCGCTTCATCCTCGGGTATGGGTTTAGTTACTCAATACAAAAGAATCTGTCCACGAAGGTGGCGAATGGACAAGAAGTATCGCACGAAGGAAAGTACGACGAAGGGTGTGGAGCGACTTGGAGCCTCTCGTGGAGCGTATTTTTCGGAGCGCCGACTCTTTAGGTCGGCATTGGTTTTTTCTCCAAACCAAACGAAAAGGAACAATAAAACAAAGGGGCATGCCCGACTAAAGATCGGGCGCTCCAACCATCGTGTACTCCAAAAGTCGGGTATTCCAATCATTTAGCTCTCCATTGAGGCCATCGTTTTCACGCATTAATGAATCGTGTAGAGACTATAAAACCATTGGGTCGATGTACCGCAACGAATAATAGAGATACGGGGAAAAATACCGCGACCAAAACCGGGCGCCGAGGACGTTGGCCGTCTCGTGCTCCACGAAAAGCCGGTGAAAACCGTTTTCAAAAGCCCATTGCTTCGATTTTTTGAACAGCAAAGCGCCGATTCCTTTTCCTTCAAACGCAGGTTTCAGATAGGCCTCTTTTATTTGAGCACTGTTCGTCTCTCTAAGCAGGAATCCTTCCGTATCCTCCTCACGGCTGGATTCCCCGACGATGAAGAAACCCGATGGAATACCCTCTTCCTCATAAACGAAAATATGGTTGCCCTCCGCGATCGACTTTTCCAAATCGGCGCGAATTCTTTCACGATCGGTATCTTTGAGGATAAAGGTGGCGGATTGCCGATAAAACGCGCGATGCTCCTGTTCCAAAGCAATCATCGAATCCACCGAAAAACACTCCGATAACCCGGAACCCGAAACGCTCTCTTGAGGGGCGCAATCTGTCAGGCGTTCCGCCAGCACCGCGCCGAATCCCAAAAAAAACAAAGTTTCCGTTAACGGCTGATCGTGCGCGAAGTGACCGATGAGGTGGAGCGAAAGCTTGTTTTCGGCCCATACGGCGCTGAGCTCCTGATACATCAATTGGTAGATTTCGGATTTTCCGCCTTCGATCGCGGCGTGGGCGTATTCCGGAACAATAACGGCCGGTTGGGATTTGAAGCGAAACTGATCTCCTGTGAGCATAAATCCGACCATTTTCGCGTTGTCGAATACGCAAACACCCGCATTTGAAGATCGTTCACTGATGTTGCGGAAGATTCGCCCTTTCTCTTTTTTCCCATAAACCGGCAGCAACGGGTTTTTCTGCCTCTCTAAATCGTATTGCGCCAACCACAAATCAAAGGCCATTTCACTGTCCGAAGTTTCGAACGGGCGTATTTTTTGCCGCATGGTTTCCCCCC
>JAAYCF010000004.1 GCA_012744415.1 Thermotogaceae bacterium | reverse complement strand
GCGAGATGGATCATTTTGAGGTTACTCATCACCAGTGACCGGACTGATGATAGTTCGTCAAGCGGCCGTTCCTTCCGAATCAGCGCGCGCTCGATCTCGGATAGAAACCCCGGTTCAATTGGAATCAACAGCCCTTCGGAAAAGGTGAAACCCATCGCGAGGATTTCTTCTGTTAATACTTGTCCGAATTCGTTCAAGATGAGCCCTTTCAAGTATAGGAGGAAAACGGGGTGGGCGGTTACCGAGGCCGGTACGGACTTGACGGTGACGCGGTTCAGTGACTGGTGCGAGTGGGTTTTTTGGTCTATCTTTTTCGACCATTGGTTGCTTCGAAAGAAAGCCATCGCCCGTTTCAGGATCGGATGATTGGGATGCAGAAACAGGGAACCTTCGAGCGGGTTTTCGCGGACGGACTCGTCGAAAGTGACCGTAGCCGGCAACCTTCCGTCGGGCAGCGCGCGAATCAGATCTTGCCAGCCTTTAGGCAGTTGCGTCAATTGTTCGTATGCGGGGTTATCCGTCGGCTGCAGTTCACTGGAGCGTAATAAGCGGAGCGCGGAGTTCAGTACCATCCTGACATTTTCCGGGGAAAGAGAGAGCTTATTCCGCGTTTCTTCGAGTCTTTGCCGAAACCTGGAGACTTCCGTTTTTGCCTTTATCCGCTCTTTCACCAGGCTTTCGTTGACGAACAGCGGGAGATCTTCCTGACTTCGGTAGCCCAGCATCCGCCGTGAGATTTCTTCGGCGATAACGGGATTGAGGCTTTGGAGGTCTTCTTGGATCTGATTGACTTTATTCACGATGGTTTGCAGGAAACGCGAGTCCTCGCGGTTTGTATATACGAAATGAAAAATCGTGATGTCGCGTTGTTGTCCGTAACGATCCACGCGACCCATACGTTGTTCAAGCCGGGTCGGATTCCACGGAATTTCCAAATGGATCATATAGCGACAGTGTTTTTGCAGGTTTATTCCTTCGGATGCGGCGTCGGTAGCGAGGAGAATCCGGACGGGGGAACGTTCAGGGTTGCTCTCGAAGGCGCTTTTGATCGTTTCTCGTTCGCGGTCTTCCATTCCCCCGTAAAGGCAAAGGATTTGCTCTTCGTTGATTCCGTGGGTAAGCAGTTGTTCTCGCGTGTAATCGAGCGTGTCTAAGAATTCGGTGAAGATGACGACGCGTTCGGCGTTCCAGCGCGAATCCGGTTTCATATACGCGTCGATCCATTCGAGAAGCGCGGCGCACTTCGAATCGGGTTTGTTCTTTCGGCTTTCAGATAGAGAATAGAGCAAGTCCAAGTCTTCGCTCCAATGGTCTGTCGACAGCGTTTCGATCAAGGCGTCCTCAACCTCTCGTTTCTCCAGATCGTCGTCCTGGTCTTCCGAGTAATGCCGGTTGAGTTGCTTCAGATAGGAAGCGGAAAACGATTGGCTTTCCTTTCGAACACTGTTCTGATGCACCTCGACGGATCGGTGAAACGCCAAAGGGGACGATAACGCCCGTTTCTTCAAGATCGTTAAAGCGAATTCGAGAGAACGCGTTTGATCGCTCTTCGTTTCCTGCGACGCATCGCGCGATAGGCGCAGTCGTGTTTGAATATAACGATCCAACAGGTTAAACATCCGTTCTTCTTCCGCTTCGGAAGTTATTTCCAGGGCTCTGATCGCGCGTTCCGGGAATAAGGGTTTTCCGAGAGGATCCTTTACCCCGTTCGGTCCGCGTTTCATCCGCCGGATCATTACTTCTTCAAGCGTTTTTTTGAAACGTTCCGAATCCGTGTGCTGTTCATAACGGTTGAAACGATAGGGATCCAGTAGTTCGAGAAATGCGATAAAGGCTTCCCGCTTTCCATTATGTGGTGTAGCGGTCAGAAAGATCCGATGCTCGAAAAGGGGAGCGATATCTCGGATCAAACGCGTTCGGTCGGAATCGCAAAAATAGTTTTTCGTCGGTTGGGGGATGCAATTATGAGCTTCATCTAAGAGTAAAAGGTCCCATTTTTTGAAAGGTGATTGGAATCCGGCTTCCCCGGCTCCGGAAGAAATCGGCTGGGTGGTCTTGAAGAGTTGAAGCGGCGTCTCCATTTTCAAGTAATCGAACGAAGCGATCAGCCGCGGGAAGGAAAGCCAGGGATTGACGTTAACCCCATACTCTTTTTTCAGGTCGGCCACCGCTTTCCGATCAATGATCCGAAACTCCACACCGAACTTCTCTTCCATCTCCCATTTCCATTGCCATCTCAAGGAGGCGGGACAAAGGATGAGGATTCTCCGAATTTTACCGGATAACAGGAGTTCCTGAAGGATCATACCGGATTCGATCGTTTTACCGAGCCCGACATCGTCGGCTAACAGAAGGTGTATACGCGGTTTTGCCAACGCTTTGATCACCGGTTCCAACTGATACTCGCGAATCGAGACAGAACCGAAGTATGGCGCGCGGATCGTTTCCTGAGGGAGTAGCGATTGCGTTTGCCAGCGAAGGGCGTAGAGAAAACTGTCGAAAACCTCTGGCGTATCGAGCTGTTCGAAATCGTGCAGCCATTCTTCAGGTAAAACCTCGAAATCCGCTTCCCGCTCTTTTAAAACTTCAAGGGTTTGACCAAGACTATCGTCCTGCAATGATTCCAACGTCACCCATGTCGCCGGACCTTCGGCAACGTCCACGTCCGTAATCATCCAAATGCGTTCTCTCGCTCTTGCGATTCGCCCGATCTCCACCGGTTCGGAAACGGCCATCTTTACACCTCGCGTGAGTTAACAATTCGGTAAATCTAAGGCGATGATCATTAAATGATTGTATCATATCAGGTGAGATTTCGGACCGTATCTACCTGCTTTGTTTTGCGGTACGTTTTAATGAAAGCCGTGTGGTTGGGAATAATTTAATCCATTATGGAGAGTTTGGGCGAAAGACAGGCACCGACGATCGTCTTGGAGCGTCTGAATTTTGTTTGTGGCGTAAAAAGAAGAGATTTGCGAAACTTGCGTATTTGGAGCGCTCTATGTAGAGCAACGTAGATGGAGCGCCCAACTTTAGTTGGGCATGCCCTAAGATAGAAACATGCCCGACTGAAGTTGCACCTACTTGAAAACTGTAGCTGGGGCGCTACAACCGCCGAGTGATCCAATCGTAGGGCGCGCCAACTTTCGGGCGGCCAATGAGTGAATGAAAACGGTCAACTTATCAGGCACACCGAACCTCCATCTTGACAAACGCCATTTCGTGTGATAGAATATGAATGAATATAAATATATTCATTCATATTGAGCCCACAGAGGAAATGAATATCTCGAAAAACCGAATTCGAAAATCATAAAAGGCCAAAGACGGCTCAATTAAAAGAACGATGATCCAAAAGAGGTAGAAGATGAAGCGAAACGAAGCCAAAATGATCGAACAAGAATACGACGCAATGAATACCAAAATCACTTTCGGCATATACGGCCGATCAGCCCGGCAGACGATTAAGAGGCTTAAAGGCGAGATATCCCGTATCGAGAAGAAACTCAGCCGGTTCGTGAACGGCAGCGAGATCGATCGGATTAACCAGCATTCCGGAAGAGATCCCGTGAAAGTAAGCCGGGAAACCCTCCAAATGCTTGAGTTCTCGAAAAGGCTTTATGAGATGACACGGGGAGCCTTCAATATTTTAATGGGACCACTCGTTGACGAATGGGACTATCTCCATGCCGAAGAAAAACCGGATGGATTGAGCATCCGGAATAAAATGGACTTAATCGACGGCGACGATTTAGTATTAAATCCGATGGAACAGTCTGCTTGGCTGCGAAATCCAGGGCAGTCCATCGATCTGGGGGCGATCGGAAAAGGCTACGCGGGAGATCGGTGTCTGGAAATGCTGAAACAGTCGGGAATCGAATCGGCTGTTATCAATTTAGGCGGGAATGTCTGCGTTCGTGGGAAAAAACCAGATGGAACGGCGTGGAAAGTGGGGATTCGACACCCGAGGAAGGAAAATGCGCTGATCGGTTATGTTGAGTCAGAGGACGAGCACGTTGTCACTTCCGGCGATTATGAACGGTTTTTTTACGACAAAGAAGGGATACGGAGGCATCATATCCTTAATCCCGTGACGGGTTACCCCACCGAATCGGGTTTGATCAGCGTCACCGTTATATCAGAAAACGGGATGGCTGCCGATGGGCTCGCCACCTCCCTCTTTATCTTGGGAAAGAAAAACGGTATGCGCCTTCTATCGTTATTTCCCGGAACCGAGGCGATAATGGTGGACGAAAGGCTTGAAGTAACGGTCACCAAAGGGATCGAAAAGAGCTTTATCCGGTTTGATGGCATTACGATGAACGCAATCTGAGAGGTGTGAAAATATGCGAAAGATTAAAAAGAGGAAGGGGATCGTCAAGATGTGGATTATTTTGTTGGTTATCGTCGGCGGAATCGCGGCTGTGTTGATCGGAGGTATGGCGTTTGACGCTCGGAGTAGGCGAGAGGTAAAGGAACTGGTGATCGAAAACGTCGACTTCGCAAAACTGCATGATGGAACCTATACCGGAGAATTCGTCGGGAAGCAAGGACGTCTGAGGAATGCTACCGTTGAAGTGACGATAAAGAGCGGAGAGGTATCGGGAATAAAGATCGTCAAAGGCGCGGTGGACAAGAACGGGAAGGCTTCGGAACTGACACACGGAAAGAGTGTCGAAGATCTTTTTCAAAGCGCGCTCAATGCCAAATCCCTTCAAGTGGACGTTATCAGCGGCGCGACGCTTACTTCGAAAGCACATTTG
This sequence comes from Thermotogaceae bacterium, assembly GCA_012744415.1. Taxonomy (GTDB): domain Bacteria; phylum Thermotogota; class Thermotogae; order MWEM01; family MWEM01; genus MWEM01. The sequence continues at coordinate 400 of JAAYCF010000004.1, read as the reverse complement.
AAAGCGCTCGAAAACGCGCTAAAGAAAGCGCAAGCGCATTAAAAGTCCGCAAGATTATGGATAACGGAGCGCAGACGCGATAACGCATCCGATTTTTGAACGTGAACAGGTTTTTTTCAAACCTTATCGTTTGAATCGCGGGACAAACGGATTTGCCCCCATAAGCCGAGATGTTTTCCGATGATGATGGCGAGGCCGAGGATTCCACGGATCTTTTGGGCGGTTTCGATCGCGGGTTCGATATCGTCCTTCGAACGGACGCGGTTTGCGATCGCGGTCGCGGCGGCATCGGCGAGGAGAGTGTCTTCCGATAGCGCGACCACGGCATCGGCTTTGCCAAAACTGAGCGAATGCCCCACCGTGCCGGAAGAGGTGCAGATGCCCAGCGGGGTCTCTTCCG
>JAAYCF010000388.1 GCA_012744415.1 Thermotogaceae bacterium | reverse complement strand
TTTTCCGGCTCTTCTGAGAAAAAACAGCCTGTGCCCGCGGCTCGCTCACGATTTCCCGGGATCGACGGGACGTCCGCGCCAGATAAACTCCTTCTTTAGCGAACCACGGACGGATCGTAACGCGACGTACACGGATATTAAAAAGGTTAACGGGAGCAGGAAGGCGCTATAAGCCGGAAAACCGTATTTGAGGTCTAAGACGAACCGAGTGCCAATGTATATTGAGAGAATGCTTAGGCTCAAGAATAGCTGCGTCAAAGTTTGGCTAAAGGCGAGCAGAAGAAACGGAAACAAGGTCACCAGAAACAGGACGAACATCATAAAGACCACCAGCCAAATCTTTCCGTACAGAGAGTGATACAGGCTTCGGGCAACCCCTTCGATCGTATCTTTGCCCTTATCGTACATTTTGCAGGAAACGATCCGGGTCACATCCAGCATCTCAGTTTTTCCGCCGAACTTCGGAATGATCTTGTTGAGGGCGGCGTCATCCACCCATTGGTCCTTGATGCTCTGATGACCCCCGAATTTGATGTAAAAGCGTTTGTCATAAGCAACCAGCGCGCCGTGTATCGCGCTTCTCACAAAACGGAAATTGCCGATCTTAAAAAGCGGCATCGTGGCGATAGGAAGAAACGGCATCACGGGCAGCAGAATGCGGTCGATGAAAGAGGCAGGCATCTGTTTGGGGCATCCTGAAACCACTTCCGCCTTTGTCAGGTTGAAGATTTGGTTGATTCTCCATAAAGCGTCCGGGGTCAATAAGGTATCGGCATCGATGAAAAGGAAAAACGGCCATTCGGCTTTTAGCGATAGCTGGTGACACGCCCAGTTCTTTCCCGCCCATCCGGACGGCCTCTCGGGGGAGCGATGGATCTTCAAACGCGCGTCTTTGATGGAAGAGAGGATCTGATAGGTAGTGTCGGTCGAACCGTCATCCATCACGATGACTTCGAAGTTTGGATACTCGTTTTTGAGCGCCGCCCGAACGCATGCCTCGATATTGCGCTCTTCATTCCTGGCCGGGATGAGGATAGAGAAGCCGCGAACCGGTTCTTGACGGTTTTTTTCGGCATACCGCAAAACCCGATTCAGCCGCGTATAGGTTAATAGATTCAACGTAAAATAACAGAAAAAACCGACGGAAACCCAAAAGAAAACCCAATGAACCATCGCGACATCACCTTTCAGCAACTCTATTCAACGCGCTCAATTTTACCTTTCGGGAGCTTCAAAGTCAATACTGGCCAACCGGTTCGAGCGCTTTGGAGCGCCGAATTTTAATTCGGCATGTTATCTTTTCGAAACACCCATCAACTGCGATCATCGTAATTGTGGGATTTTTCGTCGGCACCGATTTCTATTTGAACTAAACGCCATTGTCCCACTAAGGGCTCATGCCCGACTAAAGTCGGTCGCTCCATTCGCCGGGCGCTCCAAACAAAAAAACGAGTCATGTCATAACCACCCCGGCCTGTGGTGACGGCCACCCCTATAACTTGATACACACCCGTCCTTCTAAATAGGTTAGTTTTATGTTATGATTATCCTAATCGGG
>JAAYCF010000052.1 GCA_012744415.1 Thermotogaceae bacterium | reverse complement strand
CTGCGGGCATCGTTGCGGAAGAAGCAGTATGAAAAGCTTTCGGAGATAAGTAAGCCCGTTATCGACGAAAAGGCGCGGTTTATCGAAGTGCACGTGGATCAGTCCCGAGTATTAACAAACAGCGGCGTAGATATCGGCGTTGTCGGAACGATTGCGGGTCAGAAGCGGTTAACGCTACTATTCAATGGTAGTACCGGTCATTCCAGTTTGATGGACCTCAACTCCCGGAAGGATTCGTTACAATGCGCCTCCCACGTGATCGTGAAGGTCGGCGAAATGTCTCAAACCTATAACGCTTCGGGAATCGTCGGTACGGTTACGCGGATCACGAACGAGCCGAATGTCACCAATATGATCCCCGGCTCCACCGAATTGTTTGTCGACATCCGGGGGACCGAAAAGGTCGGAGTTGAACGGTACAGAAGCGAGCTGATTTCGTTCAGCTCCCGACAGGCCAAAAAACGTAACCTGTCTTTTTCCTGGAATAGTGTGTCAGAATACGATCCTGCCGTTATGCATAGAGACTTTACCAACCTTCTTGAAGAAGAGATGACAAAGGCGGGGATTGCTTCTCTAAGAATGAACAGCATGGCGTGGCACGATAGCGCGGAAGCAGCAAAATTTTATAAAACCAGCCTTCTTTTCGTCGCGAATCCTGCCGGAGTGAGTCATTCTCCTTTTGAACAGATGGATATGGACGCGTTTCGGAGATTGCTGGTTTTCTTTTTGTCCTTTTTAGGAGGGACCCATGATCCTGATAAAAAACGTTAGAACAACCGATTGGCGTCGCGCGGAGTCAGAACCCCGCGACTTATTGGTATCGGATGGGAAAATCGCAAAGATCGCTGATACTATTTCGCGGGAAGACGCGAAGATAATTAACGGGAAAGGGCTGATAGCGCTACCCGGAATCATCGACGTCCACGTGCACTTGAGAGAACCCGGATACGCTTACAAAGAAACGGTGGAAACCGGCACGAGGGCTGCCGCAGCCGGAGGCGTCACGACGGTTTGCGCGATGCCTAACCTTTCGCCATGCCCGGATTCGATTCTCCATTACGAAACTGTCGTTTCCTTTCAGAAAGGTGCGCCGATTCGGGTGATCCAATCCTGCGCTGTCAACGAAAACCTGAAAGAAGGTCGAAGCGATTGGGAAGCGCTTTCCAACCATGGCGCGCGAGTTTTCACCAATGACGGATGGCCGATCGGCCGGTGTTCGGATATGGCCGCGATTCTCAATCACTCTCGGAAGAGTGGCTGCGTTGTTGCGGAGCACGCGGAAGTGATGGGCATGAACGAAGAATCCGACCGGGCGGAAGAAATCCTTGTCGCGCGGGATTTGATGTTGAATGAAAGAATCGGGGGGCGACTCCACATTCAACACATCAGTACGGCCGAATCCACATCTTGGCTGAAAGAGTCGAAGATCAAAAACATCGGCTATACAGCGGAAACCTGTCCCCACTACTTTATTCCCCCCGAGAAGGGTCTCCCCCAAGGGTATTATGAAGTGTATCCGCCTTTAAGAGGAAGCGAGGATCTCCGAGCAATCCTTTGGGCGCTGTCTTCGGGATTGATTACGGTGATCGCCTCAGATCATGCCCCGCATACCTATGAAGAGAAAACGGTCGAAAAACCTGCGAGAGGATTAACCGGTGTGGAGTTGCTGTTTCCTTTATGCTACGACTTTTTCGTTAATAGGTTAAAGATGCGTTTGGAGAGACTTCTAAACTATCTCGTTTGCGCGCCTGCCCGGTTGCTGGGATTGGATCCGGTATGCTTCGAAGTGGGGAAGAACGCTGACATTGCCCTGTTCGACCCTGCCGCGGTTTGGACGATAGAGGAATCTACTCTGCATTCGAAAGGGAAGAACACAGCCTTTCTTGGGAAACAGATGAAGGGAAAAATCGTGGCGACGATCGCTTCCGGGAATTTGGTATACCCGTTTGAGGAGGACGAATGAGTCCGATCATCGAGAAGACGGTTGTTTTGGAAAACATCAAAGCGAGCGCGGATAGCCATATCCTCGTCTTGAGTTCGGAAAAGATCGGACGATTGACCCAGCCGGGGCAATTCGTTGAAGTATCCTGCGATCCTAATCATCTCGTGCTGAAACGTCCATTTTCTGTCTACGAAGCGAACGAAGAAACACTTTCCTTATACGTCAAGCGCGTGGGAAAAGGCAGTCAGTGGTTGCAGCAATTGCGTTCGGGGGGATCCCTGGAAATCATCGGGCCGTTGGGGAACGGATACAGGATAATTGAATCAGGACGGTGTTTGTTGATTGGTGGCGGGTGCGGTATCGCCTCGTTGAAGATGCTTTCGAGAGAGATTGAAGAACGGGGTGGATCTTCGGACGCGATCTTCGGTTTCAAGACGGCAGCGGAGATACCGCAAACGGCTATCGAAGCATTCCAGACCCATACCGGAACAATGACCGTGACCGTCGAAATGGGCTTATATCAAAAAACAGGGACGGTGGTCGATCGCATAAAAGAATTAACGATCGGAGCCTATCAGCATTTCTACGCTTGCGGACCTATCGGGATGCTGAAAGCGTTGGTTCCGTTCCTTCAAACCTTAGATACACAGGTGTCGTTGGAAATGCGTATGGCTTGCGGGTTTGGCGTGTGTTACGGATGCAGCGTAAAGACGGTTTCCGGCAATAAGCGGGTCTGCTGTGAGGGACCTGTGTTCTCGATGCAAGAGGT
>JAAYCF010000387.1 GCA_012744415.1 Thermotogaceae bacterium | reverse complement strand
TTCGACGGTTTCAGGAAACAGTTTAGCTTTGGCAAGGATATTGGCGATATTTTTATCGATGTAATATTCGGTGAAATCGTCCAAGGTTAAATATAAAGACTGGAGCCCCACGGTTTCTCCGTTTGGGCACTTCTTCTCCACGAGGTCACGGGCGAGGGCGTTCACCAGACCGGGCTGGCCCATGGTCTGCTCGTAGATACCCGTCTTGACGGCCTCATCAAAAAGCTGGCCGGTCTCCCGTTCGTGTTGGGACAAAAGGTCGTAGGTTTCCTCCCGGGTGAAGGTGGGTACTTGTATCTGATCGGCGATGTTGAAGGGGCTGGCGGTGTCCTGGAGTATCCCGGTGATGTTGCTCACACCCGTGAGAATGACGCTCCGTAAACCAATCGCCTGTTTTTCATGATAGATCGACCGGATCAGATGTAGAAAACCGTTTAACACCTCTTTGTTTTTGAGCCCTTCGACTTCATCGATAATGAGAACCAACTGTCTTTTCTCTATCTCGGTAATATTCTGAATCCATAAGACGATCTTCGCGAGAGAAGTTATCTCCGGGTAAGTTTTTTCTTGTTTACGCTCAACGTTTGCTCGAAAAAGAGTTAAAAAATCCCGTTCGGATAAATCCCCGTACGCTTCAAAAGAGATCCAAACAGGTAACCACACGGGTTTATCTTTTCGAATGGCTTCAATGAGGAATTGAAAGTAAGTCGTCTTCCCGCTTTGACGGGGAGCGAAGATGGTAAAATACCGCCACTGCTCCACTTTTTTTAGTCCTTCGGCTACAAGAGCTGTTCGGGGAACGGCGTAATTTTCCTTCGGGTCCACAGGCCCCTCGGTGCAGAATGTGCGCATGGCTTCCTCCTTCGGTTGGTTTGATGAGAGTATACCACATACCGAAAGGGCAGCTCCGCGGGAGTGTGGGTCAAGTAATGCGGTTAATAAAATTCCCCAATTCTATTCTGCCCCATTATTGTACCCACTCGACGATACAAGTTAGCGCGTGCCGACAATCGCTCATTTTTGATATAATGGACTATCGATGGCAAAAGGCGGTGAAGGATGAAGAAACTACCGATCGGAATCCAGGACTATAAAAAATTACGCGAAGGGGGATATCTTTACGTAGACAAAACCCGGTTATTGTATCAATTAGCGAAAGAGGAGACACCGTATTTCCTCTCGCGGCCGCGGCGGTTCGGGAAATCGCTGACGCTCTCGACGCTCAAATACCTGTTTCTGGGAGAAAAAGAGCTATTCAAGGACACATGGATAGAAAGCCGCTGGGACTGGAAACCCTACCCGGTGATCCATCTCAGCATGACAGAAGTGGACACCTCAAATCCGGAAGCGCTCGTGGAAGGGATAAGTTATCGGTTAAGATGGATAGCTCAAGAGAACGGCCTTTCACTGGAAGAAACCCATTACAAATACGCCTTCAGCGAATTGATCGAAAAATTGGCAAAAAAAGAGCGACTCGCGCTGCTCATTGACGAATACGACAAACCGATACTGGACCATTTACATGAGCCACAGACGGCGCAAAAGAACCGAGAGCTGCTCCGGACGTTCTACGCGACGATCAAAGACGCGGACCCGTATCTGCGATTTGTACTGGTGACGGGGATCACGAAGTTCACGAAAGCGGGAGTGTTTTCGACGTTGAACAATCTGGATGACATCAGCTACACCGAACGGTACGCGACGATGTTGGGGTACACACAGGAAGAGCTGGAAAAAGACTTTGAAGAATATATAGAAGAAGGGTTGCGGCAAACGGGACAGAGCCGCTCGGAATACCTGGAAGAGATACGGCGATACTACAATGGATTCTCCTTTGACGGGAAAGCCTTTGTATACAATCCCTTCTCTGTATTAGGGTACTTCAGGGACTTTCGGTACAAAAACTACTGGTTCGAATCCGGGTCACCGTACTTTCTGGGAGAGTACATTAAACGACACGAGATCGAAATCGACACGCTAAAAGAAACGCCGATCAGCGAGACGGTATTCAGCGCCTACGAAATCGAAGCGGCGCCGCCGGCGAGCTTTCTGGCGCAATCGGGATACCTGACCTTCAAGGGGTATGATCCGAAGAGAGGGTATGAGGTAGACTTTCCGAATCAGGAAGTGAAAGACGCATTCAGCCAACTGATTCTGCTCTACGGGTATGGGATGGAATCCCAAACGAACGACCGGATACGAAACGGGATACTGGACGGGTTGGACACACGGGACTTCGAAAAAATCTTCGAACAAATGCGCCGAACCTTGGCGAACATCCCGTATACGCTGTACCGGAAACGGG